>JAAZAI010000116.1 GCA_012514445.1 Lentisphaerota bacterium | reverse complement strand
TACCAAATGCACCGCGCCCGGGGCAATCGAACAGTCGCGCCACGCACAGTCGCTCCGCGCGCAATCCGGGCGTAATTCGCGCACGATCCGCGCCCCGCCCGCGATCCGCGCCCTGCGGCTGCCTCGCTATAATCTGGAATTCTCGTTCCAGATTACACGAGACGCTCGGCGATCGCAGTCAGCCTCTCCCACGCGGCACTGGAGGGCGGCAATCCCCTGCGGCCGTCTCGCCGTAATCTGGCGTTCCTGTTCGAGATTATGATCAACGTTCGGCGATCGCGTTTCGCTTGCCGCGCACCGCACTGAAGTTCGGCAATCCCTTGCCGCCGCTGTCACCATAATCTTGCGTTCGTGTTCGAGATTATATTAATCGCTCGGCGCTCTCGCTTCGCCTGCGGTGTGCACGGCATATTCGGGCGCGGGATTTTGCGATTCGGGTTTCCGCTTGAATGACGTGCTTCGGAAAGGTATTCTACGCTTCATGAAATGGGGCGTGATGTTATCAGGGGTGGCCAAAGTTTTGTTGGGTCTTGTGGTTGTCATGGGGCCTGCATTGCCGCAAACGCGTACTCGTTCCTCGGGGCGTGTCTGGTTGTGGCCGCTTGCCTTGCCAAGGAGAAATAGATGAGAACCCGCTGGTTGCTGGTCATTTTCGTAGGGATGACGACGCTCTTGGTCGCCCTGATCGCTGTTAAGTTGGACAACGTTCAGCACAAGGCGATGGCTCTGAAAAAAGCCGCCGACGGAAAAGCCCTTGTCTTGTCGATCATCAGCGGCAGCAACGAACGGGAGGCTGTCGGTAAATCATCACTGTGGCCCAGTGTCGCGGCTGACTTCTCCGGTGCGACGAACAACTATGCGCAAGCGCCTGACGCCGAGGCGTATTTCTCGGATCTGGTGGCGCTGCCCTGCATGAAGGACTACCTCGGATGGTTTGTCTTTGCCGGCGGAGGCGTGCCAGCCGCCACCAATCTCGAGGATTTTGTCGAAGGGGATCGCAACGTTTGGAATGTCATTGCCGGGCTTGACGAGGATGCGTCGGATGCTACGCCTTTCCTTTTCACACGTAATCTCGACATCACGATGGATGATTTGCGAGACGAAGACGTGAATCTCCGCAAGCGACTCGACGCCCGGAAAAAGCCATTCGGACGGAAGTACGTGGTGGTGGTGAGAAAAGGTGGCTCGATGGAAGTGCTGAATCGAAGGGACTTGACCCGTGAGGTCTTTCTCTGTGGCACAGTCTTCAACTCCGCCACCAACCGCCATGCGACGGTGCTCAAGGCGAAAGTCCGGACGGTCGTTGACGCCCTTCAGTCCTCCAGCACCAGGGCCCCGTAGGCGGGGAGCGTTTTGCGGCCGGAGACGGCGCGGCCGGTGAGGAGGTCGCGGCGCGTCTTCTTGAAGGCGAGGACGACGGGATCGTTGTTGAAGTTGATCACGAAGATGAATCGTCCGGTCTTTGTCTGTCGGACCTGCGCGGTGACGCCCGCAGGCAGGTCGCAGTCGGGCAGCGCGCGCTTGAGCTTGCGCGCCCGGGCGAGCGCGCCGTGGAAGGCGTCGAGGAGACCGTCGTCCGCGCCGGCGGCGGCGACGTACCACGCCTCGCCCTTGCCGAAGTGGTTGACCGTGATCGCGGGTCCGCCGGCGTAGAAGTCGCGTCCGTACGTCGCCACGACCTCCGCGGTCTCGGCGCGGACGACGTCGCAGACGTAGGCGGCGGGATAGACGCCGGCCAGCGCCATCGGCGCGCCGGGACGCATGACGACCTCGTTGCGTTCGTCGTCGTAGAGGTAGTCGGTCTCCATCGAGCGGATGCCGAGCACGTTGCGCAGCGGGCCGGGGAGGCCGCCGGAGAAGACGAGGTCGGTTTCGTTGGCGATGCCGGTGAGGTAGGTGGCGACGAAGGTGCCGCCCTTTTCGACGAAGCGCTCGACGCGCGCGGCGAAACCTTCGCGCAGCATGTAGAGCTGCGGGGCGATGACGACGTCGTAGCCGTCGAGCTTCGCGTCGCCGTTGAGCAGATCCACCGGGATGCCGCGCTTCCAGTAGGCGCGGTAGTGCCCGAGCGCGGCCGCGTCGGTGTCCTTGGCGAAGGCGGAGGGGCCGTTGGCCGCGTTGAGCATCCAGCGCGACTCCCAGTCGAAGACGATGGCGACCTTCGCGGGCGTGCGGGCGCCGAGCACCGGCCCGAGGCGCTTGAGCTCCCTGCCCAGCGCGGCGACCTCGCGGAACATGCGGTCGTCCTCGCTGCCGACGTGGTCGATCACGGCGCCGTGGAACTTCTCGCATCCGCCGCGTCCCTTGCGCAACTGGAAGTAGCACACGCCGTCCGAGCCGTGCGCGACGGCCTGCAGCGACTTCATCCGGTGCTGGCCCGGGCGGAGGAGGCGGTTGATTTGCATCCAGTTCGTCGGCCCCGGCGACGACTCCATCAGCAGAAAGGGCTTGCCGCCCTTGAGCGAGCGGTTGAGGTCGTGTGCGAAGGAAAAGCGCCCCGCCGTCGTCACCGCCGTCTCCGGACGGTCGTGGTAGGCGGGATAGGCGTCCCAGCTCACCACGTCGACGTGCTTCGCCCAGCGCCAGTAGTCGAGGGGGAGGTAGGTGCCCATCATGTTCACGGTGATCGGCACGTCCGGCGTGATGGCGCGCAGCGGGGCGGACTCCGCGCGGAAGAAGTCGAGCATCTGGTCCGAGTCGAAGCGTCGGCGGTCCACGACCATCGCGGGCAGCGAGCCGTCCGTCATGCCGATCTGGCTCCAGTCCGTGAAGCGATGCGCCCAGAAGCCGGTCCACCACGCCTCGTTGAGCGCCTTCAGGCCGCCGTACTTCTTCTCGAGCCACTGGCGGAACGCCGCTTGGCAGAGCGGGCATTCGCAGCCGGCGCCGTATTCGTTGGAGACGTGCCACATCGCGAGCGCGGGGTGGCCCCCATAGCGCTCGGCGAGCTTGGCGTTGATGATCTGGCATTTTTCCCGATAGACGGGCGAAGTGGGGCAGTGGTTGTGGCGTCCGCATTGCTCTTCGCGCAGGGGCGCCACGTTGCGTCCCGGCGAATGCATCCGGCGGATTTCCGGATACTTCTGCGCCATCCAGTTGGGCTTCGCGCCGGAGGGCGTGGCCAGGATGATGGCCATTTTCGCGCGCTTCGCCCGCGCCATGATGTCGTCGACGAAGCCGAAGTCGAACACGCCCTCCTCGGGCTCCAGCGCGGACCACGAGAAGATGCCGATCGAGGCGGAGTTGATGCCCGCCAGCTTGATTTGATGAAAGTCATGACCTAGGTTCTCCGGCCCGCATCGCACAATGGACACAGGCTGTATTGATTCAAGCAGAAGCCGTGCCATGCGGTTTTCCATGGCATGATTTCTGCTTTTCTCTGGTTCAGCCCCTAAGAAAAGGAAACCCCATGAGCAGAGCCCCAGATTCCCCCTTGCCCCGCCACCTGCTGTGCGCCGTCGTCGCGGTCGTCAT
>JAAZAI010000115.1 GCA_012514445.1 Lentisphaerota bacterium | reverse complement strand
GGGCACGAGCCCGTTCCGGCCGAGATATTTGATGCGCAGCGCCTCGGCGTCGTCGGCGGTTTTCGCCGCCGCGATGTCGGCCAGGGCCGCGGTTTTCGCTTCGATTACTTCTGGGACTGTCATTTCAGGATGATTTCAACGACGGGGATCAGGGTGTCGGGCTGGACGACGGGGAGCTGGAGGGTCACGAACCCTTCCGGCGTGGCCTTCATGCCGCAGCTCTCGGCCTTCTCGGTGACGCGCACCTCGCTGCCGTCGTGGAGGAGCTGGGCGTAGCGGATCTTGCCGGCGAGACCAGGCAGGTGGAGGTCGCGGAACGGCCACGAGAGCACGTGGACGTAGAGGCGGTTGGTCTTGGGGTTGTACGTGTAGCGGCAGTTCTCGGCCTCGGCGAACGGCGCGATGCCGCACCCGTAGATCGCGCGGCCGTTGAACCGCATCCACTGGGCGTAGCCGTCAAGGCACTTCAGCGCGCGGGCGTCGAGGTGGCCGCGCGACGTCGGGCCGACTTTCATGAGCAGGTTGCCGCCGCGCGACACGTGGTTGACGAGCATTTCGACGCACATCCGCGGGGACTTCCAGCTCGCCTCGTCGCGGTGGTAGCCCCAGGAGCCGGAGAGCGTCTGGCAGCCTTCCCAGACCGCCGGGTTGCCCTGGTCGTCCAGAATGGGCTTGCTCGGCGTGAACTGCTCGGGCGTGACGATGTCCCCGGAGCCGGGCAAGTCGAGGCGGTTGTCGAGCAGGATGTCCGGCTGGAGCTTCCGGACGAGCTTGAGCATTTTCTCGGACTCCCAGTCGTCGCGCCCCTTGCCGTCCTCGCCCGGATAGGAGAAGTCGAACCAGAGGACGTCGATCTTGCCGTAGTTCGTGAGCAGCTCGGTCACCTGGTCGCGCATGTACTTCGCGTAGCGGCGCATGTCGCGACCCTTGTTCATCTTCGCCTTGTCGGGGCTGTCGCGGTAGGGACTGAGCCGGTCGATGACGAAGTCGGGGTGATGCCAGTCGATCAGCGAGTAGTAGAAGCCGATGCGCAGGCCCTCGGCGCGGAAGGCGGCGACGATCTCCTTGACGAAATCGCGCTTCGCGGGGGTGTTGGTGGCCTTGTAGTCGGTGAACTTCGAGTCCCAGAGGCAGAAGCCCTCGTGGTGCTTCGTCGTGAAGACGACGTACTTCATTCCCGCGGCTTTGGCGGCGGCGGCCCAGGCCTTGGGGTCGAACAGATCCGGATCGAACAGCGCGAAGTACTTTTCGTAGTCCTCGTCCTTGATGCGCTCGTGGTGGCGGATCCACTCGTGGCGGGCGGACATCGCGTAAAGGCCCCAGTGGATGAACATGCCGAAGCGCGCGTCGGTGAACCACGCCGTCCGGGGAATTTTCTGCAAAGATTTTCGAGGTGCCATGGCGTTTCTTCTCAAGGGTTTCCGATCAGATGTCAAAACAAGGTTCAATCTTACCCGACCCCGCCAGACGAGTCAACAACATCCAACTCCCGAACAACAACCCTGTCACTTTTCAGACACCGCCCAAAACAGCAATTCGCAATATGGCCGACCCTGCTTCGCAGCGGCGTGCTCGGAGAGCCCGCCCTACCTCGTAGACTCCCCGTTTGGC
>JAAZAI010000114.1 GCA_012514445.1 Lentisphaerota bacterium | reverse complement strand
GGCTGGTGAGCAGGCGTGAAAAACGGCGTTTCATTGATATCTCCACATCTCCAGATGCCGACATCTCTCAAGATCCTCTCTGGCTCGATTACGAATAGGATTACGATTAAGATTAAGATTAGGATTAGGATTAGGATTACGATTGCCTAGTTTCAAATTTCCAATTTCAAATTTCCAGTTTCCAGTTTCAAGGTGCCGAGGTGTCCGGCACCTCCTTGAAGATGATCGCCGGGGCGCCGCCGACGTTGTGGTACGTCCCTCCGCATTTCGGGCACGAATACATGTCCGTGCCATCGGCATAGTAGACCCCCTCGAATTTCATCTCCGACCCGCAGGAGGCGTGCGTCGCGACCCGCTTCATCTTCACCGGCGGCGGGGCAGGCGCGGCAGGGGCCGGTTTCGGAGCCGACGGCGCGGACGAGCCGCTCACGATGACGCCGCCCAGGTGCCCGCAAGTCAGGCAGCGGCGGTCGCGGCCGATCACGGTCTTCGTCTCGTAGACCTGCTCGTAGGGGCCGAACTTGGTGCCGCCGCATTTCGGACATTTGATCGTCGGGCCGCTGGACGAAGACTTCGTGGGAGGCTTTTTCCCGGAGGCGGTTTTCTTCCCGTCGCCCTTGCCCTTCTTCGCGGACGACCCGCCGCCCTTCCCGCCTCCGCCGGATTTCACCGCCGGACCGCCGGTCGCGCCGCCGGGGCCGCCGCCTGCGACCTGCTCGCCTCCGTCGCCCTCTTCGCCCTTGCCGCCGCCCTTGCCGCCGTGCTTCTTCTTGTCGGGATCGCCGAAGGCCGCGTCGGAGGCGTGCTTGCCGGCGGTGTCGCCAAAGGAGGAGCCGAGGGCCGTGGCGCCGGCCTCGACGCCCTGCTGGACGCCGTCCGCGATCGCCTTGCCCCACCCTTCATCGCGGTCGGCGGCGGCGGACGAGGCGGCCGCCTTGCCGCTCGTGGCCTGCGCATCCGCGCCCGCGGCCGCGACAACGTTCTTGGCATCGGCCTCGGCCTGATCGCCGCGCGTCGACGCCTCGGCGAGATTCTGCTCCTGCCCCATCAGACCATACGAGGATTCGGCCTTCCCATCAGCTTTGGCGGTGCGCCCTTCCTTGAAGCCCTTGAGTCCGCCGCCCTCCTCATCGTCGTCGCTCTCGCCCTCCCCACCCTCGCCGTTCGCCTCGGCATCCTTCAACTTCTTTGCCTCGGCATCCTTTTTCGCCTGTTTGTCCTTGAGCTTCTGGGACAGCGTCCGGGCAGTCGAGCGGTCGCTACGGCCGTCTTCCGTGCCGATGCCGTAGAAGTCGTCGGCGGCCTGCTTGGCCTCCGAGGGCTTCGCCCCCTTGGCGATCAGCGAGTCCTCGAGGCTCTGGCGGCCCTCGGACACTTGCGCGTCCGCCTGCTTGCTCAGCTGCCAGGCATCGTAGCCCTCCTTGAGATTGCTCGGACGGAGGTTCTGACCCACCTGGCCGGCGAGCTCAGACGCCACCCCCGATTCGGTGACGCCCACGCCCATCTCGCCGAGGTTCGACGCCGTGTTCTTCAAGAACGTACCCGCCTTGCCCGCCTGCGTCTTGAGCCCCGTGCCGAGCTCGCCCAGATTCTCCTTGACCTCGGCGCCGTAGACGGAGACCGCTTCACCAACGCTTTCAATGCCCGCGCTCGAGGGGGCGGGCATGTCCTTGCCCATCTTCTGATAGGCGTCCTTGACGGCGCCGTCGTCGCCCTTGGCCATGTTCGCGACCATCGCCTCGGCCTGGCTCTGCGAGTAGCCGGCCTTGCGCAGGTCGAGTTCGATCTGATTCTGGCGCACGGCCTCCATGTTTCGGTCGAGACCTTCGACTTCGGCGGCGTACTTGCCGCCCTCCTGCGCCCGGCCTTCGACCATCTTGCCCGTTGCATAGCCGCCGCCGGAGAATGAATCCGCCGTGTTGACGACAGCCTGCTTCATCCCTTCCGTGTCGCCCTTCTGCGCAGCCTCGGTGAAGTCCTGGGCATTGCCAAAAAGGTCGATCGCATCCCCTGCCGTGTTGAGGCCTTTCAACGCCTTTCCAACTTTTCCCGACGGCACGTCCGGCGCGTTGGCCTTCGGCGCATCGGGGGCCGTCGTCTTCGGCGCGTCAGGTGCTGCAACCTTCGGCGCATCGGGGGCCGTCGTCTTCGGCGCGTCAGGCGTCGTCACCTTCGGCGCGTCGGGCGTCGTCACCTTCGGCGCGTCGGGGGCCACGACCTTCGGCGCATCGGGGGCCGTCGTCTTCGGCGCATCAGGAGTCGCAACCTTCGGCGCATCGGGCGCAGTCGTCTTCGGCGCATCGGGTGCGGTCGTCTTAGGCGCATCGGGCGCGGTCGTCTTCGGGGCATCGGGCGCGGTCGTCTTAGGCGCAT
>JAAZAI010000113.1 GCA_012514445.1 Lentisphaerota bacterium | reverse complement strand
CGCAAGTCGTAAATTTCTAGCCCCTAGCCGCTAACCCCTAGCCCCTTAACACATCAATCACCACTCACCACTTATCACTATGAGCTGCATCACCCGCTTCCCCTTCATGCTCCACGGCGGGGACTACAATCCCGACCAGTGGGCCCACATCCCCGGCACGGTGGACGAGGACTTCCGCCTCTTCAAGCTGGCCGGCATCAACTCCGCCTCGATCGGCATCTTCTCCTGGGCCGCGCTCGAGCCCGAGGAGGGGCTCTTCGACTTCGGATTCATCGACGACATCATGGCCCGCGCCCAGCGTGCGAAGATGGCGATCATCCTCGCCACGCCCTCCGGCGCCAAGCCCAACTGGATGGCCCAGAAGTATCCCGAGATCCGCCGCATGCATTCGCCGGGCGCCAACGCCGACCCCCTGCGCGAACAGCAGGGCCACCGCCACAACCACTGCCCGACCTCGCCCGTCTACCGCGAGAAGTGCCAGATCATCAACACAAAGCTCGCCGAGCGCTACGGCCGCCACCCCGCGCTCGCGATGTGGCACGTCTCGAACGAATACAACGCCGGCTGCGAATGTCCGCTCTGCAACGAGGTCTTCCGCCAGTGGCTCCAGAAGAAGTACCTCACACTCGAAGCGCTCAACCAGGCGTGGTGGAGCGGCTTCTGGGCGCACCGCTTCACGGACTGGAGCCAGATCGGCATGACGGATCCGTCGCTGCCCGCGATGGTCGTGGACCGCCGCCGCTTCGACTCCGACCAGATGCTCGACTTCTTCCGCGCGGAGTCCGCTCCGCTGCGCGCGATCACGCCGGACGTTCCGATCACCGTCAACATGATGGGCACCTTCCTTCCGCTCGACTACTGGCGCTGGGCGAAGCACATCGACGTGGCGAGCTGGGACGCCTATCCCGCCTACCACGACCGCCCCGATACCGCGACCCGCACGGCCGCCCAGTTCTCCTTCGCCCACGATCTCAACCGCTCGCTCAAGGGCGGCAAGCCCTTCCTGCTCATGGAGTCCTCCCCGGGGCCCACGAACTGGATGCAGACCAACCGCCTCCTGCGCCCCGGCCAGCACCGCATGAAGTCGATCCAGGCCGTCGCGCACGGCTCGGACGGCGTCTGCTACTTCCAGCTCCGCAAAGGCTTGGGAGGCTGCGAAAAATTCCACGGCGCCGTGATCGACCACGTCGGCAGCGAAGACAACCGCATGTTCCAGGAAGTCGCCGCGCTGGGCAAGGAGCTGAAGCGCCTCGCCCCCGTCGTCGGTGCCCGCACCCCCGCCAAGGTCGCCATCGTCTTCGACTGGGAATCGCGCTGGATGCTCAACGCGGCCGCCGGCCCCTCCGCCTTCGCCAAGGACACCGATGCCGCCGCCCTCGCGCACTATCGCCCCTACTGGCAGCGCGGCATTCCCGTGGATCTGGTCAACGGCGACGCGAGGCTCGACGGCTACGACGTCGTCATCGCCCCGCAGCTCTACATGCTGCGCGAAGGTTTCGCCGCGCGCGT
>JAAZAI010000112.1 GCA_012514445.1 Lentisphaerota bacterium | reverse complement strand
CGTCCCCCATCGTGTCGAGCACGGTGAGCGAGCGCTTGAAGCCCGCGGTGCGGGTGCACACGATGTGGCGGCCGTCGGGCGACCAGGAGGGGTCTTCGTAGTCGGCACCGTCGGCGGGGCTGACGGCCTCGGGGACGGCCGTGCGCGGGTCGGCGCCCGGGTCGAGCACGTAGATGCGATAGCGTCCGCCGGTGCGCCCGCAGAAGGCGATCCGGCCGTTGTCGCCCCACTCGGGCGCGGCGCATTCGGTGATGCCGGAGTAGTAGGTGGCGCGGCGCCCCTGTCGCGAGCCGACGCCCATCACGTAGAGGCGGGGCACGCGGCCTTCGTCGCTGATGTAGGCGAGGGAGTTCCCGTCGGGCGCCCAGGTCGGGCTGGACTCGTTGACCTTGTTGCTCGAGGTGAGGCGGGTGAGCTTGCGGGTCATCAGGTTCTGGACGTAGAGGTCGACGCCGCCGGAGCGCGAGAGGACGAGAGCCATGATGGATCCGGAGGGGGCGATCACGGCGCCGTTGTTCATTCCAGGGTAGCTCGCGAGCGGTTCGCGGCGCTTCGTGTCGAGATCGACCTTGTAGACGACGGGCGGCCCGGAGAGCCAGGACGTGTAGAGGAAGGCGTTGCGGCCTGGCACCCAGGTCGGCGAGAGGCAGAGCTTGCCGTCGCTGGTGAGCTGCTGGAGGCGTCCGCCGTCCGCGTCGCACTGATACACCTCGGTGCCGCCGCCGCGGCGGCCGACGAGGAGGATCTTCGAGGAGGCCATCGGCTTCTTCTCGGCGACCGTCGCCACGATCTTGTCGCTGAGGGCGTGCGCCGCGTCGCGGATCTGCGCGTGCGAAGCGCTCTTCTGCCAGCCGAACTGGCGCATGCCGTTGAGCCATTTCACCGTGGCGCCTGCGGACACGCCGCCGCCGCCCTGCACGGCGCCTTCGAGGACGACGGAGGCCGACGGCGCGTCGACGGGCACGAACCAGCCGGAGCGGACGAGATCGCCCTTGAGGATCTGGAGGAATTCGCGCGCCTGCGCGGAGTCGTCGGCGCGAAGCGCGGCGAGCGAGATCGTCTGCTTGTTGGCGGAGACGCCCTTGGCGGTGATGGTGATGTCGGCCGCGTGGACGGCGCCGAGGAGTGCCGTGCAAGCCGCGAGAAGGAAGATGGGGCGCGGGAAGGCCATGTGACGCTGCTCTGCTCGTAGTGGGTGATGCGGAGGAAAGGAAGTATGCCAACACCGGAGGCCGACTTCGCGGGCTCCGTCCGGCCCCGCCTGCATCGCCCTTTCCGGAGAATTGAAACGGTGGAATTGTAGCATAGCGGCCACGGGCGGGCAAGGGCATTGTGGATTCACTTTTCCCACGGAAACGTGTAGAATGTCCGCATGAAAACTGGCATGTCACCAACAATGGCTGTCGCGCTGGCGGCGCTGGCGCTGGCTGCAGGGGCCGCGAAGCAGCCGTTGCGGTTCGGCCAGACGGCGGAGCTCGACTCGATCAAGATCCTGCTGCCGGTCCTCCAGGGCGCCCGGGAGAATCCTCCCAAGCCGCCGGAGGTCTTCCGCTACACGCTCTCCCGCGGCGGACAGTCCTGGATCGAGGATCGCTGCGAAGCCGTCGATCTCTGGGCCGAGAGGCAGTTCGTCGCCTGCTGGGTCGATCCCCGTGGCAATGTCATGACGATGGCTCGGATTCGCAAGACGCTGCCGCCGGCGCTGCTCGGCGTGCAGGTGACGCGCGACGCGTTCGACCGGGCGATCGCCGACGCCGCGTTCGACGTGCTGCCCGAGAGCGACGACGCGGTGGTGGCGGCCTGGATGGAGACGTTCTGCCGCTCTCGCGCCGCCGGGGCGCCGACGACGGTGAAGGTCAACACGTCCCGTCTCGCGGAGACGCTGCAGATCCCCATCGAGGATCCGCTGACGCGGGCCTACGCCTTCCGGCTCAACCCCCAGTATCCCGGGCAGGCGAAGGCCGAGAACGGCTGGTTCGCGCTGGTGCTGAATCTGGCGGACCGACCGGACGGCGACACCGACCGCGCGATCCGCGACGGCCTGATCGGCGGCATCAAGAGCACGGGCTTCTTCGACGGCAGCCGCGCCACGTCCGTGAAGAAGAACCGCAGCCGGACGCCCCCGGCCTCGGTCCGCGAAAGCCCCGGCCGCGAACGCGCCCGCGCTAGCATCGCGTTCATGGACAAGTGGTGGTACATGGACTCGCCCAACTACATCATGCTATCCGACAACCAGGCGGCCGAGCAGTTCGCGGCCAAGCTGCTCGACGAGCTCGAGCGCCTGCGCCCGTATTTCATCAAGGCCGTGCCGCCCTTCGGCGAGGTCGAGGAGGAGGTCGGCGTCGTGCGCCTCTTCGAGAACGAGGCGGACTATGTCGCCTACCTCCAGGGCGACTTCGCGGAGATGGATCCCAGGATGACCGCCGGCATCTTCTCGGGCTCCCGCCGCGAACTGGTCATCCGGCCCACCTCCTCGGCCGCGTCGAACCGCGAGGGCTCGGTGCGCGACATTCTCAAGCACGAGGGCTTCCACCAGTACGTCTTCCTCGCCCTCGCCGGACGGACTCCGGCGGCGTGGTTCAACGAGGGCTTCGCGGGCTTCTTCGAGAACTGCGACATCGGCTCGGGCTCCAGCGGCATCGTCGTCGGCGAATCGAAGCGGCACGCGGCCCTGCTGGAGAGGATGGTCAAGGACAAGGACGTCGACTGGGTTCCGGCGATGACCGCGTTCCTGGCGCTCGACTACCCCCGCTTCTACGCCGTCCCGGAGCGCAACTATGCGCTGGCCTGGGGCGTCGTCTACTACCTCATGCGCGGCGCGCCGCTGGAGCGCGGCCAGCCGTACGCGGACGTGATCGGCGCGTATCTGGCGGAGCTGGAACGCGGCGGAGATCCCGGGCGCGCGACGGCCGCCGCCTTCGCCGACGTGGACATGAAGAAGTTCTGCGGCGACTTCACGTCGTTCTGGCGCACGACGAAGGAGCGGCAGGACGCCATGAGAAAGCCGTGGCGTTGAATTGAGCTTGTTCGGAACATCCGGCCGGCATGAACGGGGGGCGCTCGAGACGATCGTCTCGACCTACGAGCGTCCGTTGCTCGTGTACGTCACCCGCATCACGGGCAACGCCTCGATCGCGGAAGACATCGTGCAGGAGGTCTTCATCAAGCTGTCGGGCCAGTGGCGCGGGCCGATGGAGCCGGGACCGCAGATCTCGGCGTGGCTCTACAAGGTCGCGCACAACGGGGCGATCGACGCGCTGCGGCGCGAGCGGCGCCGCGGCGCGCTGCACCAGGCCCATGCCGAGGAGGTCGGCGAGACGGTGCCGCCGAGCGAAGGGCAGGGGCGCAGCCCGCTGCCCTTCGAGGCGCAGCGCGTGCGCGAGGCGCTCGACACGCTGTCCGAGCGGGAGCGGGCGCTCGTCGTGCTGAAGGTCTACGAGGAGCGTTCCTACAAGGAGATCGCCGAGATCGCGGGGTTGAGCGTGGGCAACGTGGGGTTCATTCTCCACACGGCGATGAAGAAGCTCGCCGCGAGCCTGGAGAAGGGAGGGGCGGACGATGTCAGATGACGGACGCAGGGAGACGACGCCGGGCGGCGGCCGTTCCGTGGATTGCGAAAAGATCCGCGGACAGCTCTTCGACTATCTGTCGCACGAGCTGGGGGGCGGCCCGTCGACGCTGGTCCGCGAGCATCTCCGGCGCTGCCCGGCCTGTTCCGAGGAGGCGGCCCGGATCCAGAAGGTCGTCGAGGCGCTGCGCAGCCACGATCCCGGCGCGGCCGCCGCGCCCGCCTTCGAAGGCCGCCGCCGCCGCCGGCTGCTCTGGCTCATGGAGCATCCGTTCATCGGCGCCTGCGTCCGGCACCACGTGGCCACGTCCATCGTCGTGGCCGTGGTGCTGCTGGCGGTCGCGACGCTCATCGTCATGCGCGTCGTCCACTTCGCGCTGCCGCCGAAGGCGCTGCCGTCCGTGGAGCTGATCCTGGATGGCGGGGAGGCTCCGGACAATCCGCCGCTCATCGACGTGCCGCCCCTTCGCGAGCCGGGGAATCCCCCCACGCTCGCGCCCGACGGGCTTGGCGTCCCCGAGGTCTCCCCGCCTCCGCCCGTCCTGCCCGGCCGATAGACGCGCGGGCAATAACATATCTGAAACATATTGTGGTTCACCATTCATCTGCCCCGGATTGTCGATGGAGCCCCCGAAGGCGTCATAGGTGTACTCTGCCACAACGGTGCCAGACTCATCGACGTAAGCCATGATGTTGCCGTTGGCATCAAAGAAGGGGAAATACCAAGACCCATTCAGCGACACGGCGAGCAGCCCGCCGATGCCGCCCGCACCTTGCATGGTGCCGGAGAGGTCTTTGCCCCAGACGTAGTGATTTGTGATTGTGGATTGCTGATTTTGGATTGTCTCTT
>JAAZAI010000111.1 GCA_012514445.1 Lentisphaerota bacterium | reverse complement strand
GCCGGTCACGCCGTCGATCGAGCCGATGTTGACGATGACCCCGCCCTTGCCGGCGATCATGGCGGGAAAGGCCGCGCGGCAGAAGTAGAGCGGGCCGCGCAGGTTGACGTCGATGCCCCACTCAAGCAGGGCGGGGTCGCGCTGCGCGAAGGGCTCGGAACGACCGAAGACGCGCGAGGGCGCGCCGCCGCAGAAGTTGAGCAGCAGATCGACCCCGCCGAACGCGGTCCGCGCCTGGTCGACGGCCCGCGCGACCTCGTCGTAGTTCCGGACGTCCACGCGCATCGCCCGCGCGGTGCCGCCCTGGCCGCGGATTTCGCGCGCGGCCGACAGAATGCGCGCGCGGTCGACATCCGTCAGCAGCACACGGGCGCCCGCCCGGGCCAGGCGCCGCGAGATGAGATTGCCCATGCCCAGCGCCGCGCCGGACACGATGGCGGTTTTCCCCTTGAATGATGACATGTCGCACTCCAGCCGGACGCGGCGCATGGACGACGGCCGGCGCATCACGTGCCGGCGCCTCTACCCGCGCATCAGATCCGGAACAGAGACTCTACCAGCTTCACACCCCGCCTGTCGACCGTCTGTGCGGGCCAGTCGGCAATCCAGACGATTACCAGTCATTGCTCCCCGGTCATTGCTTCCCGGCCGCCGATTATTTACAATGCGGGCATGAAGATACGGGACACGGTCGGTTATCACTCCGTCCTGTGCGGGGTGTTCCTGCTTGCCGCGGCAGTGTCGGCCGCTGCCGAACCGGCCACCACCGGCTGCGTGCTGCGGTGCAGCTTCAAGGCCGTCCCGCCGCAGTACCGCGGCGTCGCCGTCTTCGATGCGCTCGCCATCGGACACGACGGCTCGCTCTATCTGGGCACCTCGACCTACGGCAGCCCCGCCAACCTGATCCGCTACAACCGTTCCAACGACCAAGTGACCGCCGTCTGCGACGTCAGCCTGGCCATCGGCGAGAATCCCGGGCAGATCATCCCCTCGGGCAAGATCCACTCGCAGCTCCAGGTGGCCGCGGACGGCAAGGTCTACTTCGGTTCGCATCTCGGCTGCGACCGGGCCATGACCGGCGAGCATCCCTCGCCCTACGGCGGCGGCCACTTTCTCTGCTACGCCCCGTCCACCGGCGTCTGCAGCGACCTCGGGCGCGCCTATCACAACGACTCGGTCATGCGCGTCGAGCTCGACGAGCCGCGCCAGAAGCTCTACGGGCTGACCTACCCCTCGGCGCACCTGGTCGTCAAGGATCTCCGGACGGGGGCCATCGTCGACAAGGGCCAGGCCGCGCACCACGGCTACGCCATGCCGATGCTCTTCGCGGACAGGCGCGCCTACTTCTTCAGCTGCGCGGGCCGCCTCGCGCGCTTCGATCCCGATGCCGGCACCATCGAGGAGGTGCTGAGGCATGGCGCCCCGCCGCAGGCCGACGGCCCGCTCGGCGACGACTGGTTCTACTACACCTCGATGATCCGCGGACTCTCGCGCGACCGGCGCGAGGTGGTCG
>JAAZAI010000110.1 GCA_012514445.1 Lentisphaerota bacterium | reverse complement strand
TTTCCGCGTTAATTGCGCGGACGACAATGAGTCACATCTCTGTTGTGGCAACATGAGCACAGGAATTTTGTGGGAAAAGTTGAGCGTGGCGAACAAAACGTGTCAATCGACAGCCTGATGAGATTTGCTACTTCGCTCAAGACGCCGCTGTCAACGATTATTTCCGATGCGGGTTTATGAACCCTCATCTGCAATAACATACCCGCGCTAGATCACGACGACGCCCAGCGCGTGGAGGATGGAGCTGACGAGGATGGCGAGCAGGAGAATCGGGGCGATGTAGCGGATCATCGCGACGAAGAGTCGGCGGTGCCGGAAGGGCGTCGGCTTCGACGCCTCGTCGAGTACGAGCTTCGGTCCGGCGATCCAGCCGACGAAGATGCACGTCGCGAAGGCGGCGAGCGGCATGAGCACTCTGTTGCTGATGAAGTCGAAGAAGTCGAGGAACGGCATGCCGCGGAAGAGCTTGACGTGCTCCCAGAGACCGTAGCCCAGCGCGCTGGGCGCGGACAGCAGGGCCGTGATGGCGAAGGCGGCGAGACAGGCGTGGAAGCGGTCGAGGCGAAGCCGGTCCTGGATGGAGGCGACGATCGTCTCCATCAGGGAGATCGAGGAGGTCAGGGCCGCGAAGAACACCAGGGTGAAGAAGACGAACCCGACGACGTTCGTCCCGGGCATGTCGGCGAACACCTTGGGCAGCGTGAGGAACATGAGCGAGGGGCCGGACTTCACGGCGTCGGCGCTGCCGTTGGAGAAGACGAAGACGGCCGGGATAACGAGCAGGCCGGCGAGCAGGGAGACGACCGTGTCGAACGCCTCGATGCGGCGCACGGACTGTTCGATGCGGTCTTCGCGGCGCATGTACGAGCCGTAGGTGATCATGATGCCCATGGCCAGGGAGAGCGAATAGAACATCTGGCCCATCGCCCCGAGCACGGTCTTGAGGGAGAATTTCGCGAAGTCCGGCTTGAGGTAGAACACGACGCCCTCGAGGGCGCCGGGGCGGGTCAGCGTGAAGCCGATGAGCGCCAGCGCGCTGACGAGCAGCAGCGGCATCATGATCTTGTTGGCGCTTTCGATCCCGCGCTTGACTCCGAGCACGACGACGAGGAACGTCAGCGCCACGAAGAAGATGCCGTATTGCAGCGGCAGGGAGGGGTGGGAGATGAAGCCCAGGAAGAACGTGTCGCCCGCGGGATCGGCCATTGCGCCCGGGACGGCCAGTGCGAGGCCGTAGGCGACGAAATACCGCGCCACCCAGCCGCCGATCACGCAGTAGTAGGGGAGGATGATCACGGGAATGGCCGTGACGAGCCAGCCGATGAAACCGAAACGCCGGTCGAGGGCCTTGAAGGCGGCGAGGCCGCTGAGGCCGGTGCGGCGGCCGATGGCGATCTCGGCCACCATCAGACTGAAGCCGAAAGTCACGACGAGCGCGAGGTAGGTGATCAGGAAGATCCCGCCGCCGTACTGCGCCGCGAGATAGGGGAAGCGCCAGAGGTTTCCGAGACCGATGGCCGAAGCCGATCCCGCCAGTACGAACGCAAGCTGGCTGGACCAATTTGCGCGAGGGTCGCGGTTCTTCATTTCAACGTCTCCGCGAGGCGGCTAGGCCAGGTTCGACGAGGCGGGCTGCGGCGGCAGATCGACCTTGCGGTCGAGCGAGGCGCGGATGTTGAAGCGGTCGAGGAACTCCGCGCCAAAGTTGAAGTAGCCTTCGGAGACCGGGGAGGACGGCGCGTAGGCGACCACGGGAAGTCCGAAGCTCGGCGCCTCGCCGGCGCGTACGCTGCGCGGGATGACCGTGCCGTAGACGAGATCGCCGTAGTGGCTGCGCACCTGCTCGACGACCTCGTCGGCGAGTTTCGTGCGGCTGTACATCGTCATGACGATGCCTTCGATGAAGAGCTTCGGATTGGCGCCGCCGGTGCGCATGCGCTCGACGAGGCCGGCGATGACGCTCAGCCCCTCCATCGCGTAGTATTCGCACTGCATCGGCACCAGGACGCTGTCCGCCGCGGCCAGCGCGTTGGTCATCAGGATGCCCAGGGAGGGCGGGCAGTCGACGACGATGAAGTCGAACACCTTCGCGTGACGGATCGGCTCGAGGACCTTGGCGAGGCCGTGGAGATGGTCGGGCATGCGCGCGATTTCGATTTCGGCGCCGGCGAGGTTGACCTCGGCCGGGATGAGGTTGACGTTCTCGACCGAGGTGCCGACGATCACGTCGTCGACGACGCTCGAATCGATTAGCGCCGGGTAGAGGCTCACGCCGGCCTTGGGCTCGACGCCGAGACCGGAGGTGGCGTTCGCCTGAGGGTCGAGGTCCAGGACGAGAACGGTCTTGCCGAGGGAGGCGAGCACGGCGGCGAGGTTGACCACCGTGGTGGTCTTTCCGACACCGCCCTTCTGGTTGGCGACTGCGACGACGTGTGACATTTCTTTACTGCATCCGGGGTTTCTGGGTTTGGCCCAACAGAATAGCCGAACGAGCGGAATTCCTCAACTGATTTTCAAACCGTCAGGGACGCAGGGTGGAGAGGTCGGCGTCGTAGCCTTCGCCGCCTTCCTCGCCGTCGGCGCCATAGCAGATCACCTCGAAGGCCCCGCCGTCCGAGGCCGGGCAGAGATAGGCGTAGTCGCTGCCCCAGGGATCCTTCGGAACGGACTTCGAATCGAGGTAGCCGGAGGGCTTGTAGTTCTGGGGGATCGGCGGCGTGAGCGGCTTGACGACAAGCGCCTCGAGCCCCTGGCGCTGGGTCGGCGGGAAGCCGTTGTCGTTGATGTAGATCTGGAGCGCCGTCCGGAGTTCGCCCAGCTGCATCTTCGCGGCCTTCTGGCGGCTGTCGGGGACCAGGTCCTTGAGATTGATGCCGACGACGGCGCCGAGGATGACGATGATGGTGATGGCGATGAGCACCTCCAGCAGCGTGAAGCCGGCGGCGCGGGCGATGTTGTGCGGAGCGGGGGAGGGCATGGCGGGCCTCCTAGTGGAGCGTTTTCAGATGCGCCACGACGTCGTCCCGGTCTTCGCGGCAGGTGATGCCGAACCAGTCGGAGTCGGTGCGCAGGACTTTGACTTTGACGCGGCCGGCGCGCAGGAACTCGCCCAGCGCCGTCGGCACCTGGTATTCGGCCTTGGGATGCGCGGCATTGGCCTTGAGAAACGCGGGAAACGCCTCTTCGAGCATGTCGATGTACGAGCGCTTGAAGCCGAACATGTTCATCGAGACGAGCGTGTCGTCGGCGAAAGCGTCCCCGCCGTCGCGCACGACGCC
>JAAZAI010000109.1 GCA_012514445.1 Lentisphaerota bacterium | reverse complement strand
GCTCGAAAGGAGGCTTCGCACCCATGCTTAGGATCGAAGGCCTCGTCAAGAATTTCTGCCGCCTCCAGGTGCTGCGCGGCATCGACGCCCACATCGCCCCGGGCGAAGTGGTCGTGCTCATCGGTCCTTCGGGCTCCGGCAAGAGCACGTTTCTGCGCTGCATGAACCTGCTCGAGAAGCCCACCCACGGACGGATCTGGTTCGAGGGCGAGGAGCTCACCTCCGGCGGAGCCATCCAGCCGGACGGCACGCGCCTGCGCCTGTCGCATCGGCAGCGCGAGCTGAACATCAACCGCCATCGCAGCGAAATGGGCATGGTGTTTCAGCACTTCAACCTCTTTCCGCATTTGACCGTTCTCGAGAACATCGTCCTCGCGCCGATGCGCGTGCGCGGGCTCTCCCTCGCGGAGGCCACGGCCGGCGCGATGGATCTGCTGCGCCGCGTCGGTCTCGTGGACAAGGCGGAGGTCTACCCGTCGCAGATCTCCGGCGGGCAGAAGCAGCGCATCGCCATCGTCCGCGCGCTCGCCATGAAGCCGCGCGTCATGCTCTTCGACGAGCCCACCAGCGCCCTCGATCCCGAAATGGTCGGCGAAGTGCTGGGTGTCATGAAGGCGCTCGCGGCCGAACGCATGACGATGGTCGTCGTGACCCACGAGATGCGCTTCGCCTACGACGTCGCGGATCGCGTGCTCTTCCTCGATGGCGGGGTCGTCGTCGAAGAGGGGACGCCCTCGGCCATCTTCGACCACCCGAAGCACGAACGCACCCGGGAATTTCTCAGCAAGGTCGGCAAGAACAACCCAGGAAACACGAAATAAGGCCTGGCGCAAAGCTTGGCCGCCAAGGTTGTCCGGCTGGCGGAGCGACCGCCGAAGGCGAAACGCGCGGCGCAGGAGTCCGCAACAGCGAAGGGGGTTGCTACCCGATCAGCTTCTTGAACACGCCGACGTAGCCGTAGACGAAGACGGCGACGACGATGGCGGGCAGGACGTACGTGGCGTAGACTCGCGCCCAGGCGGGAAACTTCAGCCCGCGCCCCGCGTTCGCCTCTTCGAGGAAGCGGTTCCAGCCCCATCCACGACGCCAGCAGCAGAAGCCCA
Source organism: Lentisphaerota bacterium (assembly GCA_012514445.1). Taxonomy (GTDB): domain Bacteria; phylum Verrucomicrobiota; class Kiritimatiellia; order RFP12; family UBA3636; genus JAAZAI01. The sequence continues at coordinate 11,086 of JAAZAI010000109.1, read as the reverse complement.
GCATCACCAGCGACCCGAGCGGCAGCAGCGTGCTGCTCACGACGAAGTCCTCGAGGTCGAGCACGTTCGTCCCCTGCCCCAGCGGCTGGAAGCCGCGCCAGACGTTGAAGCCCAGCACGCACGGGAGCGCCAGCAGCGGGATCGCGACGAGGTTGACCCGCACCGCCTTGCGACGGCTCCAGCCGCGCACGTCGATCCAGTAGCTGACAATGTTCTCGAACACCGCCACGACCGTCGAGAGCGCCGCGAAGCTCATGAACGCGAAGAAGAGCGCGCCCCACACGCGTCCGCCCGCCATCTGGTTGAAGATCGCCGGCAGCGTGATGAAGAGCAGCCCCGGCCCGGCGTCCGGCCTCACGTCGAACGCGAAGCACGCGGGGAAGATGATCAGGCCGCTCGCAACCGCCACGCACGTGTCGAGCAGGACGATGTTCACCGTCTCGCCCGTCAGCGAGCGCTCGCGGCCGATGTAGCTGCCGAAGACCGCCATGCTCCCGATGCCCAGGCTCAGCGTGAAGAACGCCTGCCCCATGGCCGCGAAGACGACCTCCGTGAGCCCCGCCTCGCACATGCGGCCGAAGTCCGGCAGGAGGTAGAACGCCAGACCCTCCCGCGCCCCCGGCAGCAGCATCGCGCGCACTGCCAGCGCCAGCATCAGCCCAAACAGCGCCCCCATCATGAGCTTGGTCGCGCGCTCGACGCCGCCGCGCAGCCCCGCCCCGCAGATGGCGAACGACAGCGAGACCACCACGAGCATCCAGAACGCCATCGACCACGGCTCGGCGAGCATCCGCTCGAAGTGCTCGCCGGCCCCCGCGCCGTCGAGACCGACGAGGCCTCCCGCCGCCGCCTGCGCGCAATACGACAGCAGCCAGCCCGCCACGACGGTGTAGAACATCATGAGCAGGTAGTTGCCGGCGATCGCGACGGGGCCGTAGAGATGCCAGCGCGTTCCGGCGGGCTCGAGCGCGCGCAGCGCACCGGCGATGTTCCGTCGCGCCGCGCGCCCGATCGCGAATTCCATCACCATGATCGGCAGCCCGAATAGTGCCAGGAACACCAGATAGACCAGCACGAACGCCGCGCCCCCGTATTTTCCCGTGATGAAGGGAAACCGCCAGACGTTCCCCAGGCCGATGGCGCACCCCGCCGACAACAGGATGAAGCCCAGCCGACTGCCCAGCGTCTCGCGTTGCCTTTCCATCTTTTAGTTCCTCCTGCCAAGATCCTACCACCCGTGCCGCCGCGCCCGCAACGCCATTTTTATTTGTTTGACTTCCTGCACCGCACCGTCGTAAACTACATCGGCATTTCCCGGAGCGGCAAGGCGCCCTCCGACGTGTTGTCTTCTGTCCTCAGGACAGGAGGCGTTTCAATTCGTTTACCTCTATGAAGCGTAAGAACCTTTTCTCTGCTTTCGCCCTCTTCCTTTCAATGTCGCTTTCCGCCTTCGCTTCGGAAGGCGCGGTCGCCGAGGGCGGAGGCATGACCCACAAGATGACGATGCTCGCCATCCAGATGGGCGTGATCCTCTTCGCCGCGCGGTTCGGAGGCATGCTCGCGGAGAAGATCAAGCTGCCCGCCGTTCTCGGCGAGCTCGCCTCCGGCATCCTGATCGGCCCGTACGCGCTGGGCGGCATCGCCCTGGGTTCGTTCTTCTCCGGCGGCGTGTTCCCGGCCGTCGAAGGCGCCGCGTTCCCGGTGACGCCCGAGCTGTACGGCTTCTGCACGGTGGCGTCGATCGTCCTGCTCTTCCTCTCCGGCGTGGAGACGGACATGAAGCTCTTCGTGCGGTATTCGCTCGCCGGGACGCTGGTGGGCGTGGGCGGCGTGATCGGGTCGTTCATCCTGGGCGACCTCTGCGCGGTCCTCCTGATGCCGAGGATCCTCGGCACGGGCCCCATCGGCTTCCTGTCGCCGGCGGCGCTGTTCCTCGGGATCATGGGCACGGCGACTTCGGTGGGCATCACGGCGCGCATCCTCTCGGAGCGCAAATGCATCGATTCGGAGGAAGGGGTCACGACGATGGCGGGCGCGGTGATCGACGACGTGCTCGGCATCATCGTGCTGGCGATCGGCCTGGGCGTGATCTCGGCGCAGGGCGCGGGCGGCACGGGCGTCGACTGGGGCCGCATCGGCATGATCGCGGCGAAGGCCTTCGGCATCTGGCTCGGCGCCACGGCCTTGGGCGTTCTGGCGGCCCGGAAGATCAGCGGCCTGCTCAAGCTCTTCAAGAATCCGCTGCCGATCGCGATCATGTCGTTTGGCCTGGCGCTGATGCTATCCGGCTTCTTCGAGTCCATGGGGCTGGCGATGATCATCGGCGCGTACGTGATGGGGCTCGCGCTGAGCCGCACGGACATCCGCTACGTCATCCACGAGAACCTCTCGCCGATCTACGCCTTCATGGTGCCGATGTTCTTCTGCGTGATGGGCATGATGGTGGACCTGGGGCAGATCGTCCGTCCGCCGGTGCTGATCTTCGGCGCCATCTACACGGTGCTCTCCATCGCCGCGAAGATCGTCGGCTGCTCGATTCCGGCGCTCTTCTGCGGCTTCAACGGCATGGGCGCGCTGCGCATCGGCGCGGGCATGGTCCCGCGCGGCGAAGTCGCCCTGATCGTGGCCGGCATCGGCCTCTCCTCGGGGTTTCTCAAGCCGGACGTGTTCGGCATCGGCATCCTCATGACGCTGGTCACGACGCTGGTCGCGCCGCCGATGCTCGTCTCCCTGTATGGCAACGGGAAGAGCGGGCTGCGCCATCCGAAGTCCGCGGACGAAACCTCGCGCCCGGTCTCCTTCAAGATGCCCTCCGCGCAGGCCGCCGAACTGATGTGCGAGAAGCTGATCGAGGCGTTCCGCACCGAGGGCTTCTTCACCCATGTCCTGAGCCACGAGGACGCGATCTGGCAGGTGCGACGCGACGACGTGGAGATCGGGATGCAGCGCGTCGGGGAGGAGATCCGCTTCGAATGCACCCCGAAGGAGGAGAGCTTCATCGCCACCGCGATCCTCGAGGTCTCCGCGGATCTGACGTACCTCGCGAACGAGCTGTCGAAGCCCATCAAGACCGCGGCCATGATGCATCGCGTCGGCGAGACGGGCGGCGAAGCCCGTCCGCGCGCCGAGGCGGACGTGGCCCGGTACATCCGGCAGTTCGTCTTCGTGCCGCGGCTGGGCGCCGGCACGCGCGACGAGATCCTCAAGGAGCTGGTGGCGCGGCTGTTCGAGAAGGGGCTGCTGGCCGACGAGGAGGCCGCGACGCAGGCCATCCTCGAGCGGGAAGTCGTCATGTCCACCGGCCTCGAATGCGGCGTGGCGATTCCGCACGCCCGCACAGACGTCGTCGCCTCGCTCGTGGGCGTCGTGGCGGTGGTGCACGGCGGCATCGCCGACTACCCCACCCTCGACGGCAGCGCCGTCAACATCGTCGTGCTCACGCTCTCCCCGAAGAATGCGAACACGCCGCATCTGCGCGTCATCTCCCACCTGGGCAAGGTGCTCGACGCGGACGGCCGCGAGCGGCTGCTGGCCGCGCGAACCGAGAGCGCCATGATGGACGTCTTGCTGGGATAGGAGAGGATGAGCCGGTTCGAACTGACAGAAGCGCAGATCAAGGCCTGGGGGGGCGAACAGCTCTTCAACGAGGCAGCTCAGCAATACTATCGCAAAGGCGAGGTCCTCTCCGTCAAGTACGAGGAACCCTACGGCGAGGCGACCCTCTGCCATGCCGGCCACACGATCGCCACGCGCTTCAAGGTGTTCAAGTCCGGCCTCGTCGAGAATCTCTGCCCCTGCTCCACAAGCCAGAACGACGGCCGCGTCTGCGTGCACATCGTGGCCGCCGCGATCAAGCTCAACCGCATCGCCGCGGGCCAGGCGCGCACGGTCGAGAAGGAGCAGGAGCGGCAGATCGCGGAACGCGTCTCCCAGGCCGTCAAGCAGGGGCTCGTCGTGCCGCGCGACTACGCCAAGGGGCACCCGGCCGAGATCCGCCTGCGCGTGCAGGAGAGCTGGCACGACGACTTCAAGGCCGGCGCCATCCCGCTGGCCTGCACGGCCGTGATGGCCGGCGGCGGCAATCCCGTCGCGCTCGACTACATCGCCCAGCGCCGAATCCCCCTCAAGCCCGGCAGCGTCGACGACACCATGCTCTTCGTGCTCGAGGACATCCAGTCCGGCGACATGACCCGCCCCGTCGTGCTCACCAAGGCGGACTTCGTCGGCATCCTCGCGATGCTCGGCGCCCAGGGGCGCCCGCTCTACCGCTCCGGCGGCAACCCGATGCGCATCGAGCGCACGCCCGTCGTCTCCAAGCTGCTCGTGGACATGGACCGCGACACGGGCGAGATCCTGCTGATCCTCACGACCGAGGTCCCCGGGGCCCCGGAGGGCGCCGATCTCAAATACGTCGTCTTCGGCAGCAAGGGGTACGTCTTCCACGACGGCGTCTTCTGGCCGTTGAAGAGCGTGCTGCCCGGACACTACCAGAAGGTCTACTTCGATGCCGTGGCGATCCCGCGCAAAGGCACGCTGGGCTTCTTCAAGAACGAGCTGGACGTGCTCCGCCAGCAGATCGAGATCCAGGAGGAGATCGACCGCGAGCTCTTCACGATGCAGGCGGGCGTACCCGAGTTCTCCCTGAAGGTCAAGGGCTCGCCGGCCTCGATTTCGATGACGCTCTTCGCCCGCTACGGGGACGTGGACGTCGTGGCCGGCGCCAACGATCCGCGCGGCGACTTCGCCCTCCCCGACGCGCACGACTACTATCTCTACACCGTGCGCAACCTCGACGCCGAGCGGCAGGCGCTCGCGAAACTGCGCCGCATGGGCATTCCCGCGGAATCGGGCATCAAGATCGGCACGCTCGTCGGCGAACGCGCGGTGCTCAACTTCCTCGGCACCCAGATCCACGTGCTCCGCCGCACAGGCTGGAAGGTCTTCCTCGACGCCGAACTCGGCGACTTCGACCAGCGCCTCGAGCGCGCCATCCCCGTCGTCGAGGTCGAGCAGACCCGCGGCGCGGGCAGCTTCGAAATCGGCTATACCTTCCAGGGCATCCACGGCCGCACCATCCAGCCCGCCGAGATCTACCGCGCGATCTCCATGCGCGACTCCTACATCAAGCACGGCGACGAGGCGATCATCTTCGACATGGACGCCGTCGAATCGCTCCGCGGCGTCCTGCAGGACTGCGACTCCATCGCCGGAACGCGCCCCGGCTTCGTGCGCGTCAGCAACATCCACGCCCCGTACCTCAAGGCCTCCCTCGACGATCTCGACGGCGAGATGCTCCGCGCGCAGTACCGCTCGTCGGACTGGCTCGCCTACGCGGACAACCAGAACCGCAAGTCCAAGCTCGAGCCCGTGGCGCTCGAGGAGCCGCTGCGCAGCATCCTGCGCCCGTACCAGAAGGAGGGCGTCTCATGGCTGCGCTTCCTCGAGGCCAACCGCCTCGGCGGCATCCTCGCGGACGAAATGGGCCTCGGCAAGACGCTCCAGACGCTCACCTGGCTCGCGCTGCCGCGCATCCACGCCGAGCACGCCGGCAAGCCCGCCATCGTCGTCTGCCCGACCAGCCTCGTCGACAACTGGGCGCACGAGTCCCAGCACTTCACGCCCGGCATCAAGGTCCTCACGATGAGCGGCGCGCAGCGCCACGAGAACTTCGAGAAGTTCGCCGAGTTCGACCTCGTCATCACCTCCTACGCGCTGCTGCGCCGCGACATCGAGCTCTACCGCCACCTGGCCTTCTCGGCGATCATCCTCGACGAGGCGCAGAACATCAAGAACCGCGCCACGCAGAACGCCACGTCCGTCAAGCTGCTCAAGGGCGGCGCCCGCCTCGTCCTCACCGGCACCCCCATGGAGAACAGCGTGGCCGACCTCTGGTCGATCATGGACTTCCTCATGCCCGGCTACCTGGGGCACTACGACGAGTTCAAGGCGAACTACGAGATCCCGCTCTCCGTCCCCGGCGACGCGCTCTACGAATCCGCCCAGATCCGCCTGCGCCGCAAGCTCCACCCGTTCCTCCTGCGCCGCAAGAAGGCCGACGTGGCCAAGGACCTGCCCGACAAGATCACCAAGCTCTCCTGGTGCCGCCTCTCGGCGGAGCAGCAGAAGATCTACGACCAGATCCTCTACGCCTCGCGCATGGAGATCCGCGAGAGCGTCCAGAAGAACGGCTTCAACAAGTCCCGCATGGCGATCCTCTCGGCGCTGCTGCGCCTGCGCCAGGTCTGCTGCCATCTCAACCTCCTCGGCGACGCCGCCCCCGCCGCGGCCAAGGCCGAGGAGCCCTCCGCCAAGATGGAGCAGTTCTTCGAATTCTTCGAGGAGGCGGTCAGCGACGGGCACCGCATCCTCGTCTTCAGCCAGTTCGTGAAGATGCTCACCCTGCTGCGCGAGGAGCTCGACCGCCGCGCCATCCCCTACTGCTACCTCGACGGCGCCTCCAAGGACCGCATGGAGAGCGTGCACAAGTTCAACACCGATCCGAAGATCCCGCTTTTCCTCATCAGCCTCAAGGCGGGCGGCACCGGCCTCAACCTCACGGGCGCCGACATGGTCATCCACTTCGATCCGTGGTGGAACCCCGCGGTCGAGGACCAGGCCACGGACCGCGCCCACCGCATCGGCCAGAAGAAGACCGTGTACTGCCTCAAGATGATCACCGCCGACACCGTCGAGGAGAAGGTCCTCGACATGCAGCGGCGCAAGCGCGCCATCATCGGCGCCACCGTCGAGTCCGACGAACAGACGATCTCCAAGCTCACCTGGGACGACGTCCGCGAGCTCTTCGACCTGTAGTCGCTACACCGCTCGCTACTGCCTCACCAAACTTTGTCGCGAGCCTTGTCGTATTATAATCTTGCAGAAATTTTCCATATTACAATCCGTGCCGAAGCCCACGCCTGTGCCGACTCGACCGCGCCACCAGCACACCCGCCTCGGCAGTACCGACGCGGCTACGACGCGTCGCCCGTTCGAATGGCACAGCCATTCGCCGCAGAGGACTCACGGCTTTGCCGCGGGCTGTTTAAGTAATATCGAAATCTCCTTCAAGATTATTGCGAGGGGTGCGCCGAGACTTCGCTTGTCGCTTGGGAGCGGCCGCGGCCCCGCGGCCCTTCGCGGACGGCGGGGCCGCCGTCCCTCCCGTTTTTGTAACTCGAAGAAAGTTCGAGAATATGGTGGAAGTCGCGCCGAGGCGTCGTCGCCGCATAGACGCGGCCGCGGCCCCGCGGCCCTTCGCGGACGGCGGGGCCGCCGTCCCTCCCTTTTTTGTAATCTCGAAGAAAGTTCGAGAATATGGTGGAAGTCGCGCCGAGGCGTCGTCGCCGCATAGACTTCCGTCATCTCGCGACGAAGCCTTCGACGCTGCCGCGCGCCGCGGCGAACTCGAGGCGGAGGATTTCCGCCGCGAGACGATACGCAAAGGGCGGCAGCGCCGCCAGCAGCGGATGCCGCGCGTGCCGGCGCAGGAACCGCACGTGGCCGGCGCGGTAGAAGCGCGACCGGTTCCGCGAATTGCGCCGGATGGTGCCGCCGCCGAGATGGCGGACCGGCTCGCCCGCCGCGATGCCCAGCCGCCAGCCTTTCGCCACCGCGCGGAACGACCAGTCCGCATCTTCGAAGAAAAAGAAGAACGCCTCGTCGAGCGGCCCGACCTCCGCCAGCGCCTCGCGCCGGATGAGCAGGGACGCCCCGCAGAGGTAGTCGGGCGACTCGCCCTCGCGGGGCTCGAGCGGAATGTAGAAGGGAGGCCGCATCCGCTTGCCGGCGGCCACGCGCCGCTCCCCTCCCCGACCGTCGGCCTCGCGCATCGCGCAGCCGACCGCGGCCAGGCGCCGATCCGCCTCGGCAGCCGACAGCAGCCGCCCCAGCGCGTCGGGATCGCAGACGGTGTCGTTGTTGAGCAGCCACACGTAGTCGAACGGGGCGGCCCCCTCGCCGGCGCGCAGCCCCGCGTTCACGCCGCCGGCGAACCCGAGATTGCGGCCCGTTCCGACGACCTCGGCGCCCGGACACGCGGCGCGCAGCGCCTCCACCGTGTCGCGAGTCGAGCCGTTGTCCACGACGCGCACGTGAAGGTTCCGATGCGTCTGCGCGGCGAGCGAGGCGCAGCAGTCGCGCGTCATGTCGGCCCCGTTCCAGTTGACGACCAGGACGAGGACGCTCCGCTCTTGAATCTGTCCGATGCCGTCTTGCGTTTGCATGCCGGGCATCATGGCACATCTCCGCGCGGAACGGCCAGCGGACTCGCGATCTCGATCACGTCGGCGACGCTGCGGCAGCGCGCCATGTCGCGACGGAGCGCCGAGGCGCCGGGCATGCCCTTGAAGTAGTTGAACAGATGCAGCCGGAAGCTCGCGACCGCGCGAGCCTCGACGTCCTCGGGCACCACGTCCGGGTAGAGTCGGCGCAGCATCGTCTGGAACGCCACGGCCAGTGCCAGATGCTCTTTCAGCGCATCGAGCGCCGCCGCCGCGCAACGCCCGGCGGCGCGCGCCGGCGCGCCGTCCAGCGCGGCCGCGATTTCGCCGAACAGCCAGGGGTTGCCGATGGCGCCGCGCCCGACCATGACGCCCGCCGCGCCGGTCGCCCGGAGCAGCGCCAGCGCGTCCGCCGCGGCGTTCACGCCGCCGTTGACGACCACGGGAAGGCGCGTGGCGGCGACGGCCCGCTTCAGGAGATCGTGATCGACGGGGCCGGCGTGCCCGGCCGAGGCGAAGCGTCCGTGGACGGCCAGCCCGTCGCCCCCGGCGTCCTCCACCGCGTGGATGATGTCGAAGACGGCGACCTCGCCGGGGGCGGGGCCGATGCGCGTCTTGACGGTCACGGGCAGCCGCGTGCGCGCCTTCATCGCCGCGACCATCCGGCCGACGAGCGCGGGGTTTCGCAGAAGCGCCGCGCCGCCGCCGCACTTCAGGACCTTGGGCACGGGGCAGCCGGCGTTCACATCGATGCCGACGAAGCCGCCATGCGCCTCCGCCAGCTCGGCGGCGGCGGCCATGCCGCCGGGGTCGCCGCCGTAGAGCTGGACGACGAGCGGCCCCTCCTCCGGGAGGCGGGCCATGAGCGTGCGCGTGCGCAACGACCCCCGCACGAGGCCCTCGGCGCTGACCATCTCGGTGGTGCAGACGTCGGCGCCGCCGCGGCGGGACATCGCCCGCATGGGGGCGTCGGTGACGTCCGCCATGGGGGCCAGATGGAGCGCTGGGCGGTTCATCGGAGCGGGAGAGGGAGCGGGCTTCAGCCGCGCTGCGCGATGGGCACGTAGCTCACGGCCGGCTGGATGCACTTGTAGGCGGGCCGGATGATGCGGCTCCCCGTGTTGAGCTCCTCGAGGCGGTGGGCGGCCCAGCCGGGCATGCGGCCGATCGCGAAGAGCGGCGTGAACAGGTCGACCGGGATGCCGAGCATCTTGTAGACGAAGCCCGAGTAGAAGTCGACGTTCACGCAGAGGCCGAACCCCGTCTTGCTGCGCTCGAGGAAGAGCTGCACGCCGATTTCGGCCACGAGGTTGTAGAGGTTGAACTCGGCTTCGAACTCTTTGTTTTCGGCCACAAGCTGCGCGGCCTTGTCCTTGAGGATCTCGGCGCGCGGATCGGAGACCTTGTAGACGGCGTGTCCGAGGCCGTAGATAAGGCCGCTGCGGTCGAACGCCTCCTTGTTGAGGATCTTGCGCAGGTAGTCGGTCACCTCGTTGCGGTCGTCCCACTTCTTCACGTTCGCCTTGATGTCGGCCATCATGTGGCAGACCTGCAGGTTGGCGCCGCCGTGGCGGGGACCCTTGAGCGAGAGGATCGCGGCCGCGATGGCGGAATAGGTGTCGGTGAACGTCGAGGAGACGACGTGGGTGGTGAAGGTGGAGTTGTTGCCGCCGCCGTGCTCGGCGTGCAGCACGAGGCAGAGATCGAGGATCTCGGCCTCGAGGCGCGTGTACTGGCTGTAGGGGCGCAGCAGGCAGAGGATGTGCTCGGCGGTGCTCAGGCCGGGACCGGTGTTGCGCATGTGAAGGCTCTGTCCCATGTAGTAGTGGGCCTTCGCCTGATAGCCGTAGACGGCGTAGGTCGGGAGCTGGGCGATCAGGCGGAGGGACTGTTTCACCACCTTTTCGATGGAGACGTTGTCGGGATCCGCGTCGAAGGAATACGAGGCGAGCACGCAGCGCGCGAGCTTGTTCATCACGTCCGGGCTGGCCAGGTGGATGATCGCCTCCTCCTTGAAGTTCTTGGGCAGGGGGCGCAGCTCGTTGAGCAGGTGGAAGAACTCCTCGTGCTCGGATTGCGAGGGCAGGCGCCCGAAGAGCAGCAGGAAGACGGTCTCCTCGTAGCCCAGCCGGTTGTCCGCCTGGCAGCCCTTGACCAAATCGCGCACGTCGATGCCGCGATAGAGCAGCAGGCCGGGAACGGGCTGGATCTCCTGCTCGAACATGCCGTAGCCGATGACGGAGCCGACGGAGGTCAGGCCCACGAGCACGCCCGAGCCATCCGCGTTGCGCAGGCCGCGCTTCACGTTGTACTGCGTATAGAGCTCGGGCTTGATGTTGGTGACGTTCCTCACCATGTCGGAATACCGGCCGATGAGCTTCTCGTCGGGGCTGAACATTGCGGGGTCGGCTTTGCTGATCTCGTCCATTGGGTTTCCATTCTGCCCGCGATCATGGCGCAGGCGGCGTTCAATTGAAGGCGCATTCTATCACGCCCCCGCCCGGCGCACAACAAAAAGCGGAAACAACAAGACCGGAGTTCAACCCCGGTCCTTCGTGCCTTGCCCTTCGCAAGACCCTTGTTCTGCTGACATAAAACTGGTGGAGCTAAGGAGGGTCGAACTCCTGGCCTCTTGAATGCCATTCTGGGCAATAGGTTTTTTAAGCAACCGTGCATGCTGAAATGCGTCAGTTGTAAACTGTTGTGCGTAAGGTACATGACAACATAATGCAACCAGTTCCGACCAATTGTAGAAAAAATGAGTTCAAGGAGCGAGAGCCAAACAAATGGCAAACATTTGAACTTTTGGTTTTATGAAAAGCCTCAGGTGTAGTCCCTCGATGTGAAAGCAACAGCGCGAAGGGCTC
>JAAZAI010000108.1 GCA_012514445.1 Lentisphaerota bacterium | reverse complement strand
GCATTCCGCCGCGCCTGGTGGTTCTGGACGACGGCTGGCAGCAGACGGAGCCGCTGCCGACGGGCGGACACGCGCTGGCCGGCTTCGGGGCCAACGCGAAATTCCCCGGCGGGCTCAAGGAGACCGTCGCGATGGCGAAGGGCGAATTCGGCGTCGAGGCGTTCCTGGTGTGGCACGCGGTCGGCGGCTACTGGAAGGGCGTCCACCCCGAGAAGCTGCCGAAGTACAAGCCCCGCAAGGTCGCGCCCCAGTTCGGGCGCTTCAACAACGCGCAGGCCGTCTTCGACTGGCAGGTCGGCTTCCATTCGCATCTGCCTTCGCGGAAGTTCGCGGACTTCTACAACGACTACCACGCCGCGCTGGCGGCGGAGGGCGTCGACGGCGTGAAGGTCGACAACCAGGCTTCGCTCACCTATCTCGCCGCGGGAAGCGGCGGGCGCGCCAAGCTCTTCAAGACGATGCGCGAAGCGCTGGAGCGCTCCGTCGGGAGGCACTTCGGCGGCGCGTTGATCACCTGCATGGCCCATGCGCCCGAAGTGTGGTACCACGCCCGCACGACGAATCTCGCGCGCGGTTCGGACGATTTCTATCCCGACGACGCGGCGTCGCACGGCTGGCACGTGTACGTCAACGCGATGAACGGCGTGTGGTTCGGCCACTTCACGTGGCTGGACTGGGACATGTTCCAGAGCACCAACCCGTTCGGGGCCTACCACGCCGCGGCGCGCGCCGTCTCGGGCGGCCCCGTCTACATCGCGGACAAGCCGGGCGAGCACGACGCGGCGCTCGTGCGCAAGCTGCTCTTCCGCGACGGCTCGCCGGCGCGGTGCGAAGCGCCGGGGCGCCTGACGGCGGACTGCCTCCTGGTGGATCCGTTCGCGGACCATGCCGCGCTGAAGGTCTTCGGCACGACCCCGCACGGCGCGGTGGTCGGCCTCTTCGACGTCGAGACAGCGTCGTCGTCGACGGTCCAGGCCACCGTGTCGCCGGAGGACGTGCCGGGCAGCAAGGCGGCCCGCTACGCCGTCTGGCTGCACGAGGCGCGCCTCTGCCAGGTCGTGAACCGGCAGGACCGGCTGCGCGTCAATCTGGGCGCCCGCAAGTACGACGTGGCGACGATCGCGCCCGTGCGCTTCGGGGGCGTCGCGGTGTTCGGGCTGGTGGACCTCTTCAACGCCTCCGCCGCGGTGATGGATCTTCGCCGCGCGCCGGGCGACGACGGGGTTTGCGTGAAGTTGCGAAACGGCGGCCGCTTCGCCGCGTGGACGCAGACGAAGCCTGCGCAGGTGCGCGTCGACGGCGCCCCGGTGGCGTTCACCTGGACGGACGGGCTGCTGGAGGCGTCCGTGGAATCGGACGCCGCGTGCGAAGTCTTGATCGGATTCTAGAACCGGATGCGAAGGAGATAAGATGAACGTGAAAGAGCAGAGTGCAAGTCCGCATGGCGTCAATGGTTTTGCCGCCGTGTACGGGAGCCCCGGGGCGCGCGTGCGCTTCATGGGCTTCTTCTCGATCTTCTGGCCGTTCCTCGTCGTGGTGTTCCTCGCGGGGTGGCTCGTCGCGAACGCCTTCCCCGGACTGGTCGGCCACTGGACGGCGGGCGCGCTGCTGATCGCGCTGGCCGTGGTGGCGTGGGCGGCGTTCGCCTCAGCGGCGAAGCGGTTCGAGTCGTACGTCAAAGGCGCGCGCGGCGAAGAGGCCGTGGCGCGCGAGCTGGCGATGCTGCCGGCCGGCTGGGACGTCTTCCACGGCGTCCCGCGCGGGCGCTTCGAAGGCGCGGGCGCGAGCGGCGACTTCGACCACGTCGTGATCGGGCCGGACACGATGTTCGTGATCGAGACGAAGAACTGGGAGGGCCCGGTGACGCTCGAGCGCGGCGTGATGCGCGTGCGCGGCCGCACGCCCAACCGCTCGCCCGTGGCGCAGGTGCGGCACGAGGCCGGCGAACTGGCCGCCATCCTCAAGGGCGCCATGCCCGAGGGCGTCGTCGTCACCCCCGTGATCTGCTTCGCGAACAACAGCTTCGCCGGCGACGAGGGGCGGATCGACGACGTGAACGTCTGCAATGCGCGGATGCTGCGCAACATCATCATGGAGACCTCCGGCGGCTTCATCGACGAGCACCACCGCCAGTTGATCCTCGACTGCCTCGCGCAGCGCGTCGGCGCGTAGACGCGCCGCATCGGAGGCGGACTTGAGCGCATTCCAGCTTGTTTCGGAGTATCGGCCATCGGGCGACCAGCCCGAGGCGATCGCCCAGCTCGTCGCGGGCTTCCGCTCGGGCATGAAGGCGCAGGTGCTCGAGGGCGTGACCGGCTCGGGCAAGACCTTCACGATGGCCAACGTCATCCGCGAGATCGGCATCCCCACGCTCGTCATCTCCCACAACAAGACGCTCGCCGCGCAGCTCTTCGGCGAACTCAAGGCGTTCTTTCCGGAAAACGCCGTCGAGTACTTCGTCAGCTACTACGACTACTACCAGCCCGAGGCGTACATTCCGCAGACGGACACGTACATCGCGAAGGACTCCGCGATCAACGACGAGATCGAGCGCTTCCGCCTCTCCGCCACGAACTCGCTGCTCCTCCGGGACGACGTCATCGTCGTCGCCTCCGTCTCCTGCATCTACGGCCTCGGCTCGGCCGAGGACTACACGGGCATGACGCTGAGCCTCGAGAAGGGGCAGGAGGTGGACCGCGACGCGATGCTCGCGCGGCTCGTCGAGATCCAGTACCAGCGCAACGACTTCGAGCCGCAGCCCGGCGTCTTCCGCGTGCGCGGGGACACCGTCGACGTCTTCCCCTCCTACAACAACAGGATCGGCATCCGCCTCTCGCTCTTCGGCGACGAGCTGGAGGCGATCAGCGAGTTCGACCCCGCGAGCGGGCGCACGACGCGCCGGCTGGACCGCACGATCGTCTCGCCCGCGAAGCACTTCGTCATGCCGCACGAACGCGTGATGGACGCCATGGCGGGCATCGAGGCGGAGCTCGCCGAGCGCGTCGCCTGGTTCGAG
>JAAZAI010000107.1 GCA_012514445.1 Lentisphaerota bacterium | reverse complement strand
TGCCGTCGAAGGCGTAACGGCCGGGCTCGGGCATCGACATGTTCCACTTCAGGTTCTCGAAGCGCATCCAGCCGACGCCGAGCTTGCGGTTGAACGCCGGATAATCGAAGTCGGCTCCGTTCATGCCGAACGGCGAATCCTCCGGCAGCGTCGCCAGCGCCGGCGGAAAGACGTAATGATTCGCCGCAACCTTCCTGACTACGTCCCCGCTGGATGCGCGCACGCCGACCCAATAGGCTCCCGTCGTGAGCGGCCGATTGACGAGTGCAACCTCCACGGTCTCGCCGACGGGCACCGGAATGCCGACTTTTCTGGCCAGGACCGGCTCTCCGACGACCGGAGGGGCGGCATCGGAGCTTTGTCCATTGCTGATATAGTCCCGATTCTGGGGATTGCGCTGGACCGAGATGGCGAGGTCGACCTTGATCGGCTCCGCGGACGGATTGGTCAGGAGAACGGTTCTCCCCGGCAAGGCGCCCGGCTCGCTCGCGGATTCACCCGCCAGCTTGATCTCAAAGCCCGAGGCCGTAGCCGCCACGGCAATGGTCATGGCGATCGTTCGAGGGATGCATATGTTCATGGGTTTCCTTTGTTTATTGGTCAAATCGAAGCCGCCTGCCACAACACCGCCGCCCCCTGAGGGGAGAGCCGCCATGCACCCGCCACGCGCGCCACGTCGCCGCTGACGACCCGCGCCGCGCCGCCGCCGCGTTGCGCGGCATCTTGGACGACAAGACGCTTCTCGTCGTCAGCTCCGACTTCACGCACTACGGCGAGGACTTCGACTACGCCCCCTTCCCGCCCGGCGAAGCGCTGCGACGCGCCCGCGACGTGGACTTCGAGGCCTTCGCCCGCCTCGCCGCGCACGACGCCGCGGGCTTCGCCGACTACCTCGACGCGACGGGCGCCACGATCTGCGGCCGCCACCCGCTCGCGCTCCTGATCGCGACGCTGCCGTCCAACGCGAAGTTCGAGCGCCTCCACTACGCCACCTCGTCCGACGACGGCGCGGGCGACGCTTCGCGCTTCGTCTGCTACCTCTGCGCGGCCGGTTGGGCGAACTGGAACGGCGCGCCGGCCGCAGCGCCCGCGAACGCATCGGCCGAAGACTTCCTGCCGCCCGAGGACAAGCGCACCCTGCTGCGCTTCGCCCGGGAATCGATCCGCCATGTCTTCGAGACGGGCAAGGCGCTCCCGGCGGACCACTTCGGGAAGGAGGCCTCGCCGTCGCTCAAGCGCAAGGCGGGCTGCTTCGTGACGCTCAACGTCAGGCGCACCGGCGACCTGCGCGGCTGCATCGGCGAGATCGCGGCGCAGCGCCCGCTCTACCAGGCGGTCACGGCGCTGGCGGTCCATTCGGCGTTCGGCGACCGGCGGTTCTCGCCGCTCCGGTCGGAGGAACTGGAGGGGATCGCGATCGAGATCTCCGTGCTGACGCCGGAACGACCCGTTGACTCGTGGCGGGACATCGTCATCGGCCGCCATGGCATGACGCTCAGCAAGCGCGGACGCATGGCGGTCTTCCTGCCGCAGGTCGCCCCCGAGCAGGGCTGGACGCTCGAAGAGACGCTCTCCCAGCTTGCCCTGAAGGCCGGCCTGCGCCCCGACGACTGGCGCGACGGCGCGCAGTTCACAGTCTTCGAGGCGATCGTCTTCGGCGAAGCCGCTTGGGGAACACGAGTGCCATGAAGACCGAGGACATCCAGATTCGAGACCCGTTCATGCTTCCCGACGAGACGGCGGGCGTCTATTACCTTTTCAAAACGACAACTGTGAACTCGTGGGTCGGCAAAGGAACGGGGTTCGACTGCTACACGAGCCGGGATCTGCGCGAATGGACCGGTCCCACTCCCGCGTTTCGCCCTCCTGCTGATTTCTGGGCTACAACCAATTTCTGGGCGCCCGAGGTCCATCGTTTCAACGGGCGTTACTACATGTTCGCCTCTTTCAAAGCGGAAAAACGCTACCGGGGCACCCAGATTCTCGTTTCCGACGCCGCCTCAGGCCCCTACGTTCCCCTGACCGAGGGGCCAATCACGCCTCCGGATTGGGAATGCCTTGACGGGACGCTCCATGTCGACGCCGAAGGGAATCCCTGGATTGTCTTCTGCCACGAGTGGGTTCAGATCCACAATGGGGCCATTTACGCCCTGCAACTGTCCTCCGATCTGAAACACGCCGTTGGACGGCCGCGATTCTTGTTCAACGCGTCGGAGGGGCCGTGGGTGCGCCGGCCCGAATGGCCCGAGAAAGGGACCTCGCGACATTTTCCGGACTACATTACCGACGGGCCCTTTCTCCATCGGCTGGCCAACGGCTCGCTGATCATGCTGTGGTCCAGCATGGGCGGGAAAGGATACGCAATGGGAATCGCCCGCTCGGAAACAGGAGCGGTCACAGGCCCTTGGAGGCAGCAAGCCGAGCCGCTGTGGGCGGAGGATGGCGGTCATGGCATGATTTTCCGGACGTTCGACGGTCGCCTGATGCTCACCTTCCACAGGCCCAACAACACGCCCAAAGAGCGTGCTGTGATGATTGAGATCGAGGAAGCCGGCGACACCGTTCGCATCAAGGAATGAGTCCCCAGCCAGCCGGCGACTCCGCCGGCTGGCTGCGCCATCACAGACAAGGACGAACTCGCCTCCAAGCCCACGCCGCGCGCTTCAACGCTACGGCGACAGCGACAGGCGTCACCGGACGATGAAAACCGAGCCGAGCGGGACCGTGTCCAGGACGTAGGCGGCGTAGAGGGCGCTGCCCTGGATGGACAAGTACATGTTCCTTACGTTCGACCCGGCGGGAATGTCTGCCACGAACGTCGCCAATTGCGGCACGGCTCCGTCCTTGAAGACGGCGCCGCTCCAGTCGAGCAGCTTGACGGAACCACGGTAGGGGCCGGCGGGATCGGCGTCAATCCGGACGCCAATCGGCGCCGTCAGGGACAGCGTCTTGGCCGGATCCGTGTTCGTCAGCTTCACGTAGCCGACTCCAGCGGCGGGATCCGCGGGAATCTCGGCCTTGAGCATGGCGTTGGCCTCCATCTTAAAAGCGGAATCGACGGTCAAGCTGCCGCCGCGGCCGTATTCGCCGCCGCAGATCGTGCCACCGGTTTGCACCGTCACGCCTTCCGCGCCGCCGACCCGGTTGGTGCCGCCAAGACTTGAGCCCGTGGCGACGGTAAAGCT
>JAAZAI010000016.1 GCA_012514445.1 Lentisphaerota bacterium | reverse complement strand
GCGTCGCTGGAAGTGGCCTCGCGGGCGCGATTGTGTCCGGACGCCGGCTCGCGTGCGCTCTTCGACATCCCGGCGGGATCCTCGGTCGAGGTCCGCGAGCGCCATGGGGACTGGTGCCGCGTCCTGCACGGCCGCGCCAGCGGCTGGGTCCCCGAGGCCGTCATGAAGACGGGAGAGGCCCGGTAGGGTTGCAGTCGATCAGAAGACCGGAATGGACAGCGAGCCGCAGAACGCCTCGGAGCCGGGGTTGATGTCCCCGATCGAGCCGTTTGAAACGTGCGAGAGCCCGAGTCCCAGCCGCCAGCCGTTGTCGAACTCCCGGCTCAGTTCAATGCGGGAGCGAAATTCAAGATCGCTGCCCAGATCGAAATCGTGCTCACGGAAGTAGCCGACGCCAAAACTAGGCGTCAAGCGCCAGCGGGCGCCGATCCGGAAATCGTAGAGCAGCCCGATGGCCGAGTAGATGCCGGCGTCCTCTCCGCCGACGAGCGAGAACCACGATCCGACGCCGTGCCAGCGCCAGGCCGGCTGGAATTCGAAACCGTAGAGCGGATCGATGTCGGTGTCGAAGATCTGCGTCGCTCCGGCCAGGAGGACGAACCGATGTCGTTCCGACGTCTCCGGGCGAGGCGAGGGTTCCGCGTCGCTGGCGAAACCCCGGGGCGAGACGAAGAGCAGGAGGGAGAGGAAGAGCAAGGGGAGTTGATGGGAACGGCGCATGGGCTTCTCCTTGTGGGCGTCGACGGTGTCGATGCCTGTTCGTCTACCGGTTCCAGAGGCTTTCGACCTGGATGGGCGGGTTGGCGAGGGGTTGGGCGCAGCGGATCATCGTGTTGCCCCAGATGAAGTTCCTGTCGAAGTCCTCGCGAAGGCGCGCGAGCTCGGGATAGCGGGTGGAATACGGCGGCGCGAAGACGTCCACCCGCTGGCGGATCTTCTCGACGTACTCGGGGTTGCGTTCGATCCGTTCGAGCCAGCGCTCGCGTCCCCAGGGACTGAAGCTCACGCCGATGCCGCAGTCGATGAAGCGGTTCGCATAGACCACGTTGTTGTTGCCGCCGTGGATCTGCACGCCGCCGAAATTTCCGCGCGCGCTGTTGATGAACGTGTTGCCGTAGACGATCATGCCCGAGATCGCGTCGTCAAAGCGGATGCCGCCGCGTCCGCAGTCCGTGGCCCCCGCGCCGCCGACGTCTTTGAAGGTGTTGTGGCGGAAGACGCAGCGGCGGTATGACGGATCGCCCCAGAGGTCGATCGCGCCCTGGTCGTCGGACTCGAGCACGACGTCGTGGATGTCGTTGCGCTCGACGACATGATCGTTGCCTTCCAGGCGCATCGCGCTCGAAGGCATGTCGCGGCATTCGTTGTGGCAGACCACCGCGCCGACGCCGTGGATCAGCACCGCCGGCGTGTAGGTTCGCGCGAATTGTCCGACGCGGAAGAAGGCGTTGCCGTGGATCCGGATTCCGCCGGGCTCCAAGGTGCGGCGGTCGCCGGCGGAAACGTCGAGCGCGCCGTGGCCGAGGTTGCGGAAGGAGGAGTCCCGCACCACGAACCCGGGGCAGCCATCGGCGACGATCGCGGCGCCGCCGATCCCTCGGAAATCGCAGCCGCCGAATGCAACCTGACGGGCCTGGCGCACCTTCACCGCGTCGCCGCGCGTGTGGCGGAAGGCGATGCCGCGGAATTCGACGTGATCCGCCCCGTCGATCGCGACAAGGGGGGCGTCCAGCGTCGTGAGCGTGAAGGACTGCGGCGCCTTGCCCTCTGGCGGAATCAAGTAGAGTTTCGCGGTGGCGGCGTCGTAGTGCCACTCGCCCGGTTCGTCCAGCTCTTCGAGCAGATTGAAGACGTAGAAGCGCGGCCGTTCGGCGAGGCCGTAGCAATGGCTTTTCCGGAGCGTCAGCGAGAGCCCGGCGTCCGTTTTCTCGATGGCGACGGGGAGCGCGGCGTCCGCCCAGTCGTACCGCCAGTAGCCGTGCGCCATGGGCGCCTCCGCGCCCAGCCAGCGCGGCGCGCGTCCGGCGGCGAGGGGGATGGCGGAGGCCGTTGCGCCGAGGACGTTGGTCTCCGTGATGAAGCCCGTGTTCGGCCATCGCGCCGGATGCAGCAGCGCCGCGTCGTCCGCGAGGAGCATGAGCACGGCGCGTCCGTTTTCGCCGACGCCGAAGGAAGTCTGCCCGGCGGGGTGTTCCGGCACGTCGGCGACGCGGACGCGTCCGCGGCCCGCTTCGGGCAGGCGTGAGAGGATCGCGGGATCGGCGACGGGCTGGAAGCGACTGCCCGCGATGCGGTTGCCGCCGTCGAAAACGATGTCGTCTCCGCCGGACGCGGCCGCGTAGACGACGCGGCCGGTTTCGGAGCCGCCGTCGCGGCGATCCAGCGCGAAGCTGGCGGTGCGCGCGTACCGCCCTGGTGCGATCATCACGGCGACGGCGTCGGCGAAGCCGTCGGCCCGAAGCTTGCGGATTTCATCGCGGGCGCGCTCCAGCGTGGCGAAGGGAGCGTCTGCGCCGCCGGTGCCGGCGTCGTCGCCGGTGGTCGCGACGTGCAGACGGCGGTCGGGCAGGGGAAGCGGCGGCGTGTCGGCGAGGGAGCAGGCTTCGTCGGAGAAGCCGTCGACGCCGTATCGCATCTTGAAGATGTCCGGGGCGTCGGAACGCGAGGCGAGGTTTGTCGCCGCAGGGGCGTCGCCTGCCTGTTCGGCGGCGAGGATGCGCGGGACGATGCCACAGGATTCGTCGTCGGCGATCTGGCGCCACAGGCGCCGCGCGGCGTCGGCATCGCCTGATTCGAGCAGCAGGGCGCGGTGGCCGAGAAGCTTCGCGCGCGCATCGGGCGGCGCGAGATTCTGTTCGTAGGTTCCGGACAGGAATTGCCGTGCGATTTCCGGGGCGTCGAGGGCGCGGTCGTAGACGGCGAGTTCCGCGAAGTCCATGTGCATGGAGCCGACGCCGAAATCGGTGTAGCCGATGCTCAGCGGGGCGTTGGGGGGGAGCGGCGGGGCGACGTCTGCGCCGGACTCCGCCTCGAGCCGTCCGTCGACGTAGAGCCGCATCGTGCCGCGGCCGCGGTCGCCGTCGGGCGACCATGAAGCGGCGACGTGGTGCCAGATCGACGTCGAGAGCCCCGCGCCGGCGACGACGGCGACGGAGCCGTTGGTGCGGCCGATTTCGAAGACGGGCTGGAAGCGGGCGGGTTCCTGGATGACGAGGCGCCAGCCGTCGTAGTAGCCGCTGCCGCTGTTGACGACCATGCCGTTGGGCCAGTCGCGGCCGACGGCCTTGCTGCCGAAGCCGAGGGGGCGGATCCAGGCGCAGACGGTGAAGGCGTTGGTGAGGACGACGGCGGTCGTGGAGAGCGCAGCGGCGTCGAGCCGCACGCCGCCGAGGGCGTGTCCGGGCTCGGGCTTGCCGCGTGACAGCGTCATGTCGGGATGGCGCCCGGCGCTTTCCTTCGCCATCCCCTGGCCCGAGAAGACGTAGCGGCAGACGAGATCAGAAGCCTGCGCGTGGAGCCCGAGCAGGGCGGCGGCGACGAGGGTTGTGGCTGAACGGATTGTCACTCGTGGATGCGGGAGGGGCAGGTCTGGCCGCAGCTCGTGCAGCCATGGGAGCAGGATCCGGGCATCGCGGAGTCTTCGCCCGTCCAGCAGTAGGTGCAGACGCCTTTGAGGCCGATGGCCTTTTTGAGATCCTCGATGCGCTGGAAGGCGAGGGAGTCGATGCGGAGGAAGTCGCGAATGCGCTCGACCATCGCCTTGTAGCGGTCGCCATCGGGGTCGCGATAGAGGTGGACGGGGGCCTGGCCGCCTTCGAGGTCGCGGATGACGCGCCGGGTGACCAGATCCATGACGTTGCGGGAGCGGGAGAAGCCGATGAAGTTGCAGGGGTAGAGCAGGGGCGGGCAGGCGATGCGGATGTGGACTTCGCTGGCCTTGAGGTCGCGCATGCGGCTGGCCTGGTTGCGGAGCTGGGTGCCGCGGACGATCGAATCGTCGCAGAAGACGATCCGCTGCCCCTGGATGATGAAGGGGATGGGGATGAGTTTCATCTCGGCGATCATGCTGCGCTCGGCCTGGCTCGTCGGCATGAAGCTGCGCGGCCAGGTTGGCGTGTACTTCACGAACGGACGCCCGTAGCGGATGCCGGAGGCGTGCGCGAAGCCCAGCGCATGGGCGACGCCGGAGTCGGGGATGCCGGCCACGATGTCCGCCTCGACGGGGTTCGCCTTGGCGAGCTGTTCGCCGCAGCGGTAGCGAACCTGTTCGACGTTGTGGCCCTGGTAGGAGGATGCCGGATAGCCGTAGTAGACATAGAGGAAGGCGCAGAGGCTCGCCGTGCCGCTGGGCTCGACCACCGTCTCCATGCCGGTCGCGGTGATCTTGGCGACTTCGCCGGGTCCGAGGTCGCGGATCGT
>JAAZAI010000106.1 GCA_012514445.1 Lentisphaerota bacterium | reverse complement strand
TCACGGCCAGATCGCGCTCGGCTGGAGCTGGCGTCGTGGGGGCGGTCTGCTTTGCCAGAGCGGAAAGCGGAAAGACAACGCCGACCAGAAGGATCGAAACGCGATGCGCTACTTGTGGCCGGAGAGGAAGGGAGAACATGCGCTATTTGAGGACTCCGTTGGAGAGTGTCGGGCGATCGTGAACGGTCAGCGCACGGTCAAGAGGGTGCCGGACGGGATGAAGAGGGGCTCGACCGCGCCGATGTAGGCGGGATACTCACCGCTGTCGCCAGTCCAGCCGGACATCACCCACGGCGTCTTCGAAGTCTTCATCCGCAAGAAATCCGGAGAGGCAGGGTCGAGGGACATGAACTGCGGCACGGGCTCCTGGGCGATGTTGTTCGTCACCGTCATGTTCTTGTAGAAGTTGTAACCGCTGTACTGCGTCAACGTGCCGCCGTTAAGCGTCCCGGTGTAGAAGTTGTTCTTGTAATACGAACCCGCTTTGAAGGACGTCGCAACATTGTTGGTTTGCGGCGGGGTCTTGTAGTACCACGCCTCCTGGATGTTCACGGCACCCGGGTTCATGTGGAAGATGTTGTTGAAAACCTGCACCGGATGGCCTTCATTCGTAAGCCAGGACTTGCCGTGGAACGCATCCCATCCCACGATGGTGTTGTGGTGCGCCAGCAGCCCACCCTGGTACGTCTCCCGGCATCCCTGAACAATGACCGTGCTCTTTCCCGCCATCGTGGCGTCATTGTAGAAGAGGTTGTAGGCGAGCGTCAGCTTGTTGAAGCCCGTATAGGCGCCACGGAACAAGCCTTCGGTGGGATCACCCGATGGCGAGCATGCCTCGTAGGTGGCCACGCAATTGATGAACCGGTTCGAGACGACCGTCGCATTGGGCCGCTTGTTGCTCTCGAACATGACGATCATATTGCAATTGGTGAAGGTGCAGCCTTCGATCAAAACATCGGCACTCACCATGATCGGCGCATAGTGGTACGTGATCGTCTCCTGCGCGCGAGTCGTATCGAAGACGCATTTTTTGAACGTCGGACCCGCTCCCTTAAGTTGAACAATACCCGAAAATTCTTGCCCGCTCGCAAAACGTTCGGAAGGAGCCGACGCCTTGAACGAGCACCCCTCGAATGTCGTATAGTCCGCAGAACTGAACAGGAATGGGATTTTCGCCTTGTTGCTTTGATACAAGGACGTGTTTGCATAATGGAAGGCCAGACCCGAAAAAGACACGTTTGCGGCGAGGTTGGACACCGGGGACTGACGATTCCCGTCGCTGACGTATGTGCTGGAGACGCTCAGCGTGGCAGAACCGGCGCTTCCGTACTTTTTGAACGACAATCCCGTTTTCGAGGCGTCGACGACGACCTGGTCGGCGTCCGATGAAAACGTGTAGAGGCGATCCGCCCCGCCGCGAACCCAGACGGTGTCACCCGCCGAGGCGGCATTGACCCCAGCTTGAATCGTCTGAAAGGGCGACCCGGAAGTCCCATCCCCTCCGGACGCCGCGGCGGCATCGACGAACACATCGCCACCATGCGCAGGGATGCCGAGACCCAGAGTGGCGGCAAACGCCGCGAGAACATGGACGAAGGTTTTTTTCATCGTATTCCTCTTTTTGAATAGACTGACCGATCTGAGTGCTTGAAAGTATTGCACAACCCGCTGTTTTTTGTCAATGTAGTTTTTCATTGACTACTCTCTGTTCTTATGTCATTGTTTTGGACAGCCAACCCGACGTGTTGCGCTCCATTCGACATCCAAAGATTCGTTCCCATTACAGACAACCAAGATCCGCCATGAACAAAAGCCCATCCCTCCTCCCCTGCCTCGCCACTCTGCTGATCGCCCCGCTGCTCCACCCCGCGATCGCCGCCACCCACTTTGTCGATCTCTCCCCCGTGGCGAACATCTCCCGCGAGGACGACGGGATTGCCGGAAACGGCAAGGGAGGCTGGACGGACGAAGGGATCAACGACATGTATCTCCATCCCGCCCTGCCGGTGGGCGAGACCACACGAAACGGCTTTTCCTTCTCCCTGCTCGATTCAGGGCCCGACGGCTTGAAGCCCGCCGCCCTCATGCTCCGCGTCGGCGCGCACCAGACGAACCGCCCGAAGTCCGCCCG
>JAAZAI010000105.1 GCA_012514445.1 Lentisphaerota bacterium | reverse complement strand
TGACGTCTTCGGGGATGCGCTTGCCGGCATCGAGCAGCATGCGCATCACGATGGCCGCCTGCGTGTCGGAGGAGGCCACGACGCCGTCGAACTCGATCTTCGAATCGAGGAGTTTCCCGAGAAGTTTGGGAACGGCATTGGACGCATAGCCTTTCGTTGAAAGCGTGAGGTTGGGGTCCTGCTCCAGTCCGTGCTCCTTGTGTGCCTTGCGGCATCCGGCGCCTCGCGGGGAATGGGGCGACGTCTCGAAATGGACGATGCGCCTGCATCCGTTGCCGATGAGATGAAGCGTGGCGAGGCGACCGACCTCGACCGGATCGATGCCGAAGCTCGAGGCGCCGGGGAAGAGCGGGAGCGTCGTCATGCTGGCCACGGGCAGTTCGCGACGGGCGAGGCGCTCGACGGCGGAGGAGGATCCGAAGAGGCGGGAGCCGACGAGGATGACGCCGTCCATGACGCTGCGGTGGGCGTTTTCGAGGCAGGCGGCGAATTCGGTCTCGGTGGAGAAGAACTTGAGCAGGAGGCTCTGGTTCTCCTTGGCCAGGGCGTTGGAAATGGCGCAGACCACGGTCTCCACGAGGCCGCTTCCCGGCTGGCCGTACTGGTGGAAGAAGACGCCGATGACGTTGCGCCGCCGCTTGACGAGGGCTCTGGCGGTGATGTTGGGGACGTAGCCGAGATCGCGGGCGCTCGCGTGGATGCGCTGCGCGAGTTCGGGCCGGACGGAGCTCTTGCCCATCCGGCCGCACAGCACCTTCGACACGAGGGACATCGAGACTCCGACGTCCCGGGCGATGTCGGCTATTCCAACCATGAGAACCGCCTTTGTTGATCTGACGAGACGGGAGTATAGCATTTCACAGGCGCTTGTCAAGCGTTTGACACAAGGTTTTTTACTCGGTCAATCGCAGAGGTTCGGCAACTGCCGGATGCCAATCGCCCCAAGTGAGTGGTGCGAGTAGCGAGGAGTTGTGGCTGGGGACACCCCAAACCCCGTTGAACCTTTTCGTGTTTCGTGTAGCTGCGGCGTCCCCGCCGCAGGCCGTACGTGGCGAGACGCCGCGTCCACTCCCTGAGGTCTAAACGAGGTCTGGGGCAGAGCCCCGGCGGAAACTACTTACTACATTCTGCGCTCTACGCACTATCGGTCAAGGCGCCGGGACTGTTTCACATCCGATTTTGAGCGTTTTGATGTCATGCCCCGCGACCGATTACTTCGGGCGTGAGTTTTGCAATTGGCTTTGCGGCCCGAGTTTGGTAGGATTCCATCTGCGCGGCACGTTTGTGTCGGCAAGGCATTCCATTTTTACAAAAAAAGGAGAAACACCATGATCAGCAAGAAATGCGCAAAGGCGATCAACGCCCAAATCAACCGCGAGTTCTTTTCGGCGTTCCTGTACCTCGCCATGGCCAACGACGCCATGGACAAGGGCTTCAAGGGCGTCGCAAAGTGGTTCCAGATCCAGTTCAAGGAGAAGCAGGAGCACGCGCTCAAGTTCGCGAAGTACCTCGAGGACCAGGGCGAGAAAGTCGTTCTGGAGGCCATGGAGGCGCCGAAACTGG
>JAAZAI010000015.1 GCA_012514445.1 Lentisphaerota bacterium | reverse complement strand
GGTCCCCACGGGGCGTTCATGCTCCCGGACGCGCCCGAACTCGAAGACTTCGGGGGATACGATGAGCTGGGCGAAGGCAACCCGGCTGAGGGCGAGAAGGAGGAAGGTGCAGATCGTTTTCATGTCAACAGGTTGGCGGCAGTGGAAGTTTGTGAAAAACATGCCCGCGATTCTCCGCCTGTGGAACGGGGAATGGCCACAAAAGGGCACGAAAAACCACAAAAAGGGATGCCACTCAAGGTCTCTTTTCGTGTGCTTTTGTGCCCCTTCGTGGCTATGGATTTTATTCTTTCCCCGCGAATCTCCGCAAAGCTATACGACTGTTACCGAACACATGAAAATCGCCTGCACCTTCCTCCTTCTCGCCCTCTGCCGAGTCGCCTTCGCCCAGCTCGCCGTCTCCCCCGAAGTCTTCGAGTTCGGGCGCGTCCGGGAGCATGAACGCCCCGTGGGGACCATTACGCTGACCAACCGGGGTGCGCAGCCTGTCTCCGTCACCCGCATCATGCGCACCTGTGCCTGTTCCGAGGCGACGATCGACACGCCCCGGATCGCCCCCGGCGAATCCGCGACCGTCTCGTTCTGGCTGGATCCCAACGACCTCGCCCACGGCCCCTTCTACAAGAGCTTCTACGCGCGAACCGACCATCCGGAGCAGCCGGTGGTCATGCTGGCGATGCGCGGCGAGGTCGTCCCCTTGTGGCAAGTCGAGCCTGGCCGCCGGATCGACCTCGGCCGCCAGGCCGGTACGGCCGTGTTCCGGCTCCGTCCCTCGTCCGCCGCGCCGGCCATTGTCGGCCTCTCGGTCGCTGGAGCCGCCGGGGAATCCTCGGCCGTGCTGACGACGAATGCGACCGACGGCGTCCTGTCGCTTGCGTTCACGCCCCCGCCCGACCTCGAGCCCGGCAGCCACGAATGGCGCATCCAGCTCCATCCAGTCGAGGCGGGCGCGCATCCGCTCGTCCTGAAGGTCTCGCGCGAAGTCGGCCCCGCCTGGGAGGTGTCCCCACGAGTCCTCCGCCTGCCGTCCTCGACGGATCGCCCGTTCACGGCGCTCATCCACCTCCGCCCGTCCGCCGGTGTCGGCGGCTCCGCTCCCCTCGACCCCGCGGCGATCGCGCTGGTGCCGCGACGCAACGAGGTGGCCCTGACGCCGGAAGGCCATACGGTCCGCAAGGGCTACGCCTTCCGCCTGACGATCTCTTCCGAGCGGGTCAACGCCTGGGACGCGTCCGAGACGTTCTTCTTCGCCATCCCGGAGCCGGCTTCGCCCGCCAGCCCGACCGGGCGCGTGATCCGCATCCAGGGGCCGACGATCCTGCGCAATCATTCCGTCGGCGAGATCCGGCCCGAAGACCGCGCGCCAGCCGGGCCGGTCTTCGCCGAGATCTTCACCCAGGAGGGATGCGACGACTGCGAGTGGGTCCAGCGGGTCTTTCTGCCGCGCGCCGCCGCTCGCTACGGGAGCAACCTTGTCGTCCAAATCTCCTACACCACCGAACGGGCCGTGTTACTCCGTCTCCTCGGCCTCCTCGAAAGCCGCGGCATCCGGGAGAACGCCCCGGTCTACCTCGCCATCGCCGCCACGGACGTGCTGGCGGGGCGCAAGGCGATCGACGCGCAGGCGTTCGCCCTCGTCGATGCGCGACTGGAGGGGGAGGGGAGCGAGTCTCGCCTCGCGGAAGGGCTTGCACCCTCGCCCGTCCACGCCGCCACCCCGTCCGAGTCGCCGCCGCCCGATGCCGCGATCGCCGACCGCCTCTTCGCGCGCTTCACCGTCCCGGCCGTCGCCATCGCCGGGCTGGCGGACGGCTTCAACCCTTGCGCCTTTGCCACGGTGGTGTTTCTGACGAGCCTGTTGGCCGCAGGCGGTCGGAGCCGCCGCGTCCGGCTCCTCGGTGGAATGGCCTTCTGCATCGCGTCCTTTCTGACGTACTTCCTGATGGGCTTCGGCCTCCTGCGCGCCGTCCGCGCGCTCGACGCGGTGCAGTGGGCGCGCCTGGCGATCACGTTCGCGACCGCCTCGGCGCTGGTGGTCTTTGCGGTCCTCAGCGTGGTCGACGCCGTTCGCTTCCACCGCCGGCGCGTTGCCTCGGCGGTCATCCTCCAGCTTCCGGGCCCGGTCAAGCGCCGGATCCACGGCATCGCGCGTGTCTGCTTCGGCG
>JAAZAI010000104.1 GCA_012514445.1 Lentisphaerota bacterium | reverse complement strand
GATCGAGGAAGAAGCGCGTGAAGAGCTCGCCCAGCAGCACCTTGAGCTGCGCCTTGCGCAGCGGGGGCGGAATCGTCGCGTTGTTGAGCTTGAGCAGCCGGTTGTAGAGCGCGCCGCAGGAGGCGGGATCGAGCCGGAAGCGCGGCGGCAGCACCGGCGCCGTGAGCTGCTGCAGAAAGCCGTCGTTCTCCAGATACACGCTCAGGCTGAGAAAGACGTCGAGGCCGAAGTCCAGCATCACGATTTCGCACGGTTCCGCCTGCGCGTCGGGCGCGAAGCCGTGCAGATCGTCGGGGCGCAGGAAGCAGAGGCTGCCTGGCTCGAGGCGCTGCCGGTCGCCGTTCACCTGGTGCGTCAGGCATCCGCCCGTGACCAGGAGGATTTCCGCGAAGTCGTGTGAATGCAGCATCGTCCCCGTCTGCGGCACGCGGTGGAAGTAGAGGTCGCCGCCGGCCTGGATGTACTGGAAGTCTCCGCCTGCCGTCCATTTGACTTCATGGCAGCTGATCCGCGCCTTCAGCGCCGGATCCAGCCACCCTTCCGCCTTCTGCCTGCTTTCCATGCGCTCTGCCTCCCGCGCCGCGCCTTTCCCGGAGTCCTGCCGGCGCAGGCCCTGTCCTGCGCCGGTTGAAAAGACAATATAGAGCAATGAAATCCCCATGGCAAGGAAGAAATCCCCGCCGCCGCAGTAGTAGAATCCTTGATGTAGCCGGTTTTAGCGCCATGCTCTCTCCTTGGCGGAAGGTGAACCGAAGACAATCCGACCGGCCATTGGAACCTTACTCCATGAACATCACCCCCATCCGGCCCCCCTGGGGCGGCACGATGACCGGCCGCGAGCGCTTCAACCGCCAGATGAACTTCCAGTCGGTGGATCGCTCCTTCAACATGGAATTCGGCTACTGGGAAGAGAATTTCACCGAGTGGGACATCTTCCGCGACAACGGCATCCGCAACAACGCGGAGGCCGACCGCTTCTTCTCGTTCGACCGCATCGAGGGCGCGGGCCCGAGCTTCGGCGGCTGGATGCATCCGAGCTTCGAGAACCGCGTCGTCGAGCGCCGCGGCGACTACAACATCCTGATGAACGGCGACGGCCTTCTGGCCGAAGTCCCCGCCGACGGGCACGACACCATCCCCCACTACCTCAAGTCGAGCATCGTCACGCCCGACGACTGGAAGCGGTGCAAGGAAGAGCGGTTCCGGCGCGACGATCCCGAGCGCCGCATCGACGTGCAGGCCCTGCGCCAGCGCCACCCCGACGACCGCGACTACCCGCTGGGCGTCAACTGCGGCTCCATGATCGGCAAGATCCGCGACATGCTCACCTTCGAGGGCCTCGCCTACGCCATGTTCGACTATCCCGAGATGGTCGAGGACATGGTCGAGACCTGCTGCCTGCTCGTCGAAGACGCCCTCGACCAGCTCCTGCCCGCCATTCGCTTCGACTACGCCTCCGGCTGGGAGGACATCTGCTTCAAGAACGGGCCCATCGTCTCTGTCGACTTCTTCCGCGACATCGTCATGCCCCGCTACAAGCGCATCCGCCGCAAGCTCGACCAGCACGGCGTGGGCCTCTGGTACACGGACTGCGACGGCGACGTCCGCCCCATCCTCCCGTACCTCATGGAAGGCGGCATCAACTGCCTCTTCCCCTTCGAGGTGATGGGCTGCGCCCACCCCGGCGAACTCCTCGACGCCCACCCCGGCCTGCGCATCATGGGCGGCGTCGACAAGATCCAGCTCGCCGCCGGGCGCGACGCCATCCGCAAGTACCTGGACACGCTCGTCCCCTACGTCGAACGCGGCGGCTACATTCCCTTCTGCGACCACCGCTGCCCCCCCAACGTGCCGCCGGCGGACTACCTCTTCTATCTCGACCTCAAGCGCCAGATGTTCGGCGGAGGCTTCTGATCAAAACACCAACACCGCACGGAGAATAACCATGACCAACTACGATACCTTGAAAGCCGCCATCATCAAAGGCAGCCGCAACGACGTGACCGCCATCGTCAAGGCCGCCATCGACGCCGGCGAAGACTTCAACGCCCTCCTCGACAAGGCCATGATCCCCGCCATGCGCGAGATCGGCGAGAAGTTCTCCCGCAACGAGGCCTACGTCCCCGAGCTGCTCATCGCCGCCCGCGCCATGCAGTCCGGCCTCGCCATCATCGAGCCCCTCCTCGCCGCCTCCGGCCGCAAATCCCACGGGACCGTCGCCATCGGCACCGTCAAGGGCGACCTCCACGACATCGGCAAGAACCTCGTCGCCATCATGCTCAAGGGCGCCGGCTACGACGTCGTCGACCTCGGCGTCAACTGCGACGTCGCCAAGTTCGACGAAGGCGTCGCCAAGGGCGCCACCGTCGTCGCCTGCAGCTCCCTGCTCACCACCACCATGCCCTACATGCGCGACGTCGTCGAGCATTTCAAGGGCCGCGGCGTCAAGGTCATCATCGGCGGCGCCCCCATCACCCAGGCCTACGCCGACGAGATCGGCGCCTTCGGCTACAGCGAGGACGCCAACGGCGCCGTCAAGCTCGCCGACGCCATCTTCGGCAGGAAGTGAGTCCCGTCGGCATGACACCCATCACCGGCAAGGAGCGCGTCTCCCGCCAGCTCCAGCACAAGACCGTGGACCGCATCGCCGCCCACGAGTCCTTCTGGTCCTTCACGATCCAGAACTGGATCGATCAAGGCAAGATGGCGCCTGGCGCGTCCGCCCACGACCACTTCGGCCTCGACATCGACCTCTCCTGGGCCTTCAACCTGGCCATCGACCCCGCCGCCCCGAGAAAGGTCCTCGCCGAGGACGACGACACGGTCACCCTCCTTGACGGCAACGGGGCCACGCTCCGCCAGCACAAGAAGCACGCTTCCACCCCGGAGCACCTCGGCTACGCCATCGCCAACCAGGCGGACTGGCTCGCGAAGGCCAAGCCCTTTCTCACGCCGACTCCAAACCGCATCGCCTTCGAAGCCTACCGGGACAAGAAGCAGGCGTGTGAAAAGGCCGGGCGCTTCTTCTGCTGGGGCGGCGTCAACGTGTTCGAGTCCATGCACCCCGTCGCCGGCCACGAGAACATGCTCGTCGGCATGGCCCTCGAGCCCGAGTGGGTGCTCGACATGGCCAACACCTACGCCGATCTGCTCATCCACCTCATGGAGGAGCTCTTCGCGCGCGAAGGCAAGCCCGACGGCCTGTACTTCTTCGACGACATGGGTTTCAAGAATCGCCCGTTCATGTCCCCCGCGATGTACCGCGAGCTCGTCATGCCCGGCCACAGGAAGACGATCGACTACGCCCACTCGATCGGCCTGCCCGTGATCATGCACTCCTGCGGCTTCGTCGAGCCCCTCCTCCCCGACATGGTCGAGGCGGGCATCGACTGCCTCCAGGCCATGGAGGTCAAGGCCGGCATGGATTTGCTGCGCATCTACCAGGACTTCGGCGACAAGATCGCGCTCATGGGCGGCCTCGACGTGCGCCCCGTCGCCTCCAACGACCGGGACGGGATCCGGCGCGAGCTCGAAGCGAAGATCCCATTCGTCAAGCGCAACAACGGCTTCATCCTCCACAGCGACCACTCGATCCCCGAGTCGACGGAATACGAGACCTACCAGTACTTCCTCGAACTCGGCCGCGAGCTCGGCACGTACTGACGCCATG
Organism: Lentisphaerota bacterium; assembly: GCA_012514445.1. GTDB lineage: Bacteria > Verrucomicrobiota > Kiritimatiellia > RFP12 > UBA3636 > JAAZAI01. The sequence continues at coordinate 8,176 of JAAZAI010000104.1, read as the reverse complement.
CGCCTGTTCATCTCGGAGAGGGGGCGGCCGCTTTCCGCCATCCTGGCGGAGCGCGGCGCGTCGCTCGACACGCGCTGCGGCGGCGCCGGCACGTGCGGCCGCTGTCGCGTGTCCCTCCTTTCGGGACGTTGGGACGTCGCCGGCCGCGCCGCCGACGCCCCGCTCGCCGCCAACGCCTGCCAGGCGCGCCTCCTCTCCGATTCGGGCGAGATCGACGTCCCCGAGTCCTCCTTCGCGCCGCGCAACGGCCGCATCGCCGCGGAATGGAACGCGCCGCCCCTGCCCGCCACGCCGGAGACCGTCGCCGCCGTGGACGTCGGCACGACCACCGTCGCCGCCGTCAAGATCCGCGACGGCGCCGTCGTCGCCACAGCCAGCGCCTTCAACGCCCAGAGCCGGTTCGGCGACAACGTCATCGCCCGCATCCACCACGCCGGCGGCTCCGCCGCCCAACTCGCCGAACTCCAGTCCGCCATCGCCGAGACGATCAACGCCCTCCTCGCCGAGATCGGCGCCGAAGACGCCGTCCGCATCGCCGTGGCCGGCAACACCGTCATGACGTGCCTTCTGCACGGCATCGACCCCGCCTCCATCGGCGTCATGCCTTTCACGCCCCCGCGTCGGCGCTTTGCGCCCCGTCCCGCGGCGGCGTTGGGACTCCGCCACCGGGGCGCGGTCCTCACCCTGCCATGCATCTCGGGCTACATCGGCGGAGACATCGTGGCCGGCATCGCCGAGACCGGCCTCGGTCCGGGCGAGATGCTCGTGGACATCGGCACCAACTGCGAGATCGTCTTCGACACCGGCAACGGCGTGGTCTGCGCCGCCGCCGCCGCCGGCCCCGCGTTCGAAGGCGCCGGCATCGTCTGCGGCTGCCGCGCCGTCGAGGGGGCCATCGACCACTACGCCGGGAACGGCGATTTCGAGGTCATCGGCGGCGTTGCGCCCAAGGGCCTCTGCGGTTCCGCGATGGTGGACTTTCTCGCCGTGGAGCGCCGCCTCGGCCATCTCAACGCCTGCGGACGCCTCCAGCCTCCGGCCCCGTCGTTCACGATCGCGCCCGGCATCGTCATCGTCGAGGGCGACATCGAGCAGCTTCTCAAGGCCAAGGCCGCGGTCCATGCCGGCATCGCCACGCTCGAAGACCACTGCGGCCGCCCGGCGGACCGTCTCTTCCTCGCCGGCGGCTTCGCCAAGTATCTGGACCGCGCCAACGCGGTGGCCATCGGCATGCTGCCCGACCGCCCGAGCGTCATCGTCGGCAACACCAGCCTCGCCGGAGCCGCCCGCGTCGCCTGCGAGCCGGAGAGTCTCGCCCGGCTCGAATCCTACATCGACCTGCCCGTCGAACGTCCTCTCAACACGCTTCCCGGCTTCGAGGACAACTTCATCGACGGTCTTCTGCTTCCCTAGCCGATGGCCGTGGTGCGGTTCACGTCGTTCGAGAGCGGCAGCCAGGCGAGCACCTTCTGGATCTGGGCGTCCCAGATGTCCCAGGAATGGCCTCCGGGGCCTTCCGAATAATCCACCGGAAGCCCCAGTTTCTTGGAGAACGCTCGGAACTTGGTGTTGTCCTCGTAGAGGAAGTCTTCGGTGCCGCAGAACTGGAAGAGCTTCGGCCACTGCGCCTTTGGCGCTCCGGCGACGAGACGTTCAGCCGCCGCGAGCACGTTGTCCGGCGGGTCGACGACGTCCTCGCCGAAGACGTCGGGGAAAAAGTCCGCGTTGCGCGCCCAGGCGCCGGCGATGTCCAGCACGCCGGAGAGCGAGGCGCCCGCCGCGTAGCGCTCCGGGAGGTTGATCGCGGTCTTGAACGCGCCGTAGCCGCCCATCGACAGTCCGGCCACGAAGCGGTCCTCGCGGCGCGTCGAGAACGGGAAGAACGATTCCATCAGGCGCGGCAGCTCCTGCGTCATGTAGGTGAAGTACGGCCGCCCGTGCTTCATGTCCGTGTAGAACGAACGGTGTCCGTTGGGCATGACGATGGCGAGGTAGTACGCGGCCGCGTAGCGCTCGATCGACGTGCGCCGCTGCCAGATCGTGTGGTCGTCGGAGAGGCCGTGCAGGAGGTAGAGCACGGGGAGCTTGCGCGCGGGATCGGGGCGGTCCGGGAGGATGACCTCCGCGCTCGACTGCATGCCGAGGACGTCGGAGTAGAAATTCGCGTGGAACAGCGCCATGGCTTGATCTTTCGCTGGATTCGGATGGAGGGGCGGGGGAGGGCGTCTACCAGAACTGCCAGCTCCCGGTGGCGAGGACGTAGACGCCGAGGAGCAGGTTGGTGGCCACGTGGGCGATGGCGACCGCCCAGACGTCGCGCGTGCGGATGTAGAACCAGCCGTAGGCGAGGCCGGTCAGGATGCCGACGGCCCATTCGGCGTGTTCGAGGCCGAAGACGGCGGCGACGATCAGGAAGGAGGGGAGGTGGAACTCGCCGATGTCGATGTCGAGGAAGTCGGGCGTGCGCACGGTGCGCAGGAGATAGCCGCGCCAGAAGAACTCCTCGATCACGGCGATGACGAGCGCGGAGCCGGCGAGGCGCACCAGGGAGAGCGCCCAGCCGCAGACGGCGGGGGCGTAGGGCGTGTAGCCGAGCGGTTCGCGCAGCTTGCCGAACGGCATGACGCACCATGTCTCGTAGGCGGTCGCGACGCCCGGCAGCAGGCCCTTGAAGAACGGCGTCTCGAAGAAGATCCAGAGGACGAACACGGCGGCGCCGAGGCCGAGGGCGGGCAGGACGTTGCGCCGGACGAGGGGCCCGTAGAACTTCCAGGGGCGCAGCAGGAGGAAGACGACGGTGCAGAGCACGGCGCGCAGCGCGTAGAGCGACGCGTCGGAGATGAGGTTCAGGGAGCCGATGTCCTCGGTGGCGCTGGTTTCGCTCAGATGCATCATCTGGGCGATCATGAGGATGCCGATCCACAGGAAGAAAGGCGCCGCGTGGCGGACGGCCGCGCGGGTCATCATCCTGGCCTTGGGGCTGTTCTTCGGCGCGGGGGCGCCGACGGCCTGCTCTGCTGTGTTCTGTTCGTCCATGCGGCAGAGAATGTTAGCACAGACCCGAGCGTCTCTTCAACGCCGATTTCGCGCTTCCGCCTTGCGCCGGGGGCGGCGATGTGCTAGGGTTTTGGGCTTGTCCGGCCACGACACTCCGTCGCGGCTGCGGATGGGCCATGAGTCGGAGAGCCGAAATGACGCCAAGAGAGAATCTGCTGCGCGCCCTGCGCCGCCAGGGCTTCGAGACTGTTCCGGTCGACTGCAACGCGTTCTGCCCCTCCCAGCGGGAGGCCTTCCGGAATCGATTCGGGCACGACGACGTGGAAGGCTACTTCGGCGTGCCGTTCCGGGGCGTGGGGCTTGGGCTGCGCGCCACGTTCGGCGATCCGCGTCAGCTCTACAAGGTCGAGACGCCGCCGCCCGACACCGAATTCGACGCTTGGGGCGTCGGCCATTCGCATCAGCCCGGCTGCCACCACATGACGCGGATGCACCACCCGCTGGGGGGCGATCCCTCGCTGGCCGATGTCGCCGGCTATCCGCTCCCGACGATGCCGGACGGGGCCCAGGAGGCGCTGGAGGCCAAGGTGCGCGGCGTCCATGCGCGTGGCCTTGCGATCAAGGGCGCGATGGCCTGCACGGTCTGGGAGACCGCCTGGTACATCCGCTCGATGGAGGGGCTGATGATGGACATGCTCGACGACGATCCGCGCGCGACCGCGCTGCTCGATCGCGTCACGGCGCTCTCGTGCGAGCGCATCCGCCGCTTCGCCGCCGCCGGCTCGGACATCATCGAACTGGGCGACGACATCGGCATGCAATCGACGCCGATGATGAACCCCGACCTCTGGCGGAAGTGGCTCAAGCCGCGCCTCGCGGCGGTGATCCGGGCCGGTCGCGAGGTCAAGCCCGATCTGCTGGTCTTCTACCACTCGTGCGGCTTCGTGCTGCCGTTCCTCGAGGATCTGATCGAGGTCGGCGTGGACATCCTCAACCCGGTGCAGCCGGAGTGCATGGATTTCGCGGACGTGCATGCGCGCACCGGGGGGCGGCTGTCGTACTGGGGGACGATCGGCACGCAGCGTCTGCTGCCGTTCGGGACGCCGGACGAGGTGCGCGCGGCCGTGCGGCGCAATCTCGACATCTGCGGCGCCTCAGGCGGCATCGTCATCGGGCCGACCCACATGGTCGAGCCCGAAGTCCCGTGGGAGAACCTCGAGGCCATGCGATTGGCCGCGCTGTCATGAGCTCGCTGACCGACAAGAACATCGAAGCCGTCGAGGAGATCCTCACGCCCCGCGAGCTTCAGCGCGAACTGCCCCTGAATCCCGGGCAGGAGGCGTCCATCTGCCGTTTCCGCGAGACGATCGAGGCGATCCTCGACGGGCGCGACGTGCGGCTGCTGGCGGTGGTCGGGCCCTGCTCGATCCACGACATCCGGGGCGCGACGGAGTTCGCCTCGCGTCTGGCGTCGCTCGCGCGCGAGCTCAACGACAGCCTCTTCATCATCATGCGCGTCTATTTCGAGAAGCCGCGCGGCAAGAGCGGTTGGAGCGGGCTTATCACCGATCCGTTCCTCGACGGCGGATTTCGCATCGAGGAAGGGCTGCGCGTCGCGCGCAAGTTCCTCATGCACCTCGTGCGGATGGGTCTGCCGGCGGGGACCGAGGCGCTCGACCCGATCATGCCGCAGTACCTCGGCGACCTGATCGCGTGGATGGCGATCGGCCAGCGGGCGTCGGAGTCGAACGCGCACCGCGAGATGGCCAGCGGCCTCTCGATGCCGGTCGGGTTCAAGAACGCGCCGTACCGCGATGGCGTCGACACGGCGATCCACTCGATCCGCACGGCCTCCCGGTCGCACGCGTTCCTGGGCGTCTCCGAGGACGGCATGACCGCCGTGATGCGCACGAAGGGCAACGCGTACGCGCACCTCGTGCTGCGCGGCGGAGACGGCCCGAACTACGGACGCCTGAGCGTCGGCGACGCCGAAGCAAAGCTGCGCAAGGCCGGCATCGGCGGACGGATCGTCGTGGATTGCAGCCACGGCAACTCGGAATACGACCCCCGGCGGCAGGAGGCGGTGGTGCAGGATCTGATGGCCCAGATCGAACGCGGCGACAACGCGATCGTCGGCTTCATGCTCGAGAGCTACCTCGAATGGGGCTGCCAGCCGACGAGCCACGACCCCGACAAGATGGACTACGGCGTTTCGGTGACGGATCCCTGCATCGACTGGGAGACGACGGAGCGCATCCTGCGCGAGGCGGCCGACCGCTTCCGCAGGGTGAAGATCGATTTGCAATAGCCAGGAAACGGAGAAGCGAATGAAAGCGGAGAAGCGAATGAAAGCGAAATCAGCGAAGCGGAACATGGTCATCGCCCAGAGCGGCGGTCCCTCGATGGTCATCAACCAGAGTCTCGTCGGCGCCGTGATGGCGGCGCGCGGGAGCGAATCGATCGGCAGGATCTACGGCGCCGTCCACGGCATCGACGGCATCCTCTCCGAGCAGTTCGTCGATCTGCGCAAGATCCCCGCGAAGCACCTCGAGGCCGTCGCCGCCACGCCCTCGTCGGCGCTCGGCAGCGTGCGCCGCAAGCCCACGGAGGAGGACTGCCTGAAGATCTTCGAGGTGCTGCGCAAGCGCGACATCGGCTACTTCTTCTACATCGGCGGCAACGACACCGCCGAGACGGTCCACATCGTGGACACGGTGGCGAAACGCAGCGGCGCGGACCTGCGCTGCTTCCACATCCCCAAGACGATCGACAACGACCTTCGCCAGAACGACCACACGCCCGGCTTCGGCAGCGCGGCGCGCTTCGTGGCCCTCGCCTTCATGGGCGACAATCTCGACAACCTGGCGCTCGGCGGCGTGAAGATCAACATCGTCATGGGCCGCCACGCCGGCTTCCTCACCGCGGCCTCCGCGCTCGGGCGCCGGCATCCCGACGACGGTCCGCACCTGATCTACCTGCCGGAGCGGCCGTTCGACATGGCGCGCTTCGCGGCGGACGTGAAGGGCGTGATGGACAAGCTGGGCCGCTGCGTCGTGGCGGTGTCGGAGGGCATCTGCGACGCGGCGGGAGCGCCGATCCTCAGCGGAGGCGAGAAGGATTCGCACGGCAACGTGCAGCTCAGCGGCACGGGCGCGCTCGGCGACCTGCTCGCGCGCGAGATCAAGGCGCGCCTCGGGATCAAGCGGGTGCGAGCCGACACGTTCGGGTATCTCCAGCGCTCGTTCCCGACGGTGGCGTCGGAGGCCGATTCGCTCGAGGCGCTTGGCGCGGGCATGGCGGCGGTGCAGAACGCGACGTCCGGCAAGGTCCGCTCCGCCTCGATCGCGATCGTCCGCCGCCCCGGCCGGAAGTACGCCGTCGAATTCACGTGCGTCCCGCTGCGGTCCGTCGCGAAGAACACCCGCCACGTGCCTTCCTCGTTCATCAACAAGGCGGGCAACGACGTGACGCGGGCGTTCCTCGACTACGCCGCGCCGCTCGTCGGCGACTTGCCGCGGATGGGCCGTCTGATCTAGATCGCCGGGTGCGATGGAACGATGTGAAATCGCACCCTAGATCACTTCCAGCCCGTCGCGGTCCGGCAGCGCCGGGAACGGCGCGTGCGGCTCGGTCTGGTACCAGAAGGCGGTGGAGGCGATGTCGTCCCGCGCCGGCAGATAGCGGCCGCCCGCGCGCCACCCGAGCGCCTGGATGGTGGCCGCGAAGTCCTGCTGGAAGCGGATGGGGTCGAGGAGGTGCCAGCGGTAGAGGCTGAAGCGCGTGTTGGCCTGGTAGACTCCGTCGGGGCGCACCACGTGGGGCACGCCGGCGTAGGGCGTGCAGAATTCCTGGTACTGCTTCGTGCCCTTGTTCTCGAAGTTGTAGGAGCCGCAGAAGTAGTCCTCGGTTCCCGTGCCGCAGATCGTGGGGTAGTGTTCGCCGCCGTGCTCCTTCACGTTGCGGCCGACGACGCCTCCGGGCAGGTCGCCGTCGAGGTAGAACTTGATCTCCCCCTCGCCCCACCAGCCGTTGTTGTTGACCTGCCAGGCCATGTAGGTCCCCACGTAGTGTCCGCGCCCCCGCACGCCGTCGAGGAGGGTGTGGACGTCCCGGTAGGGCAGCGGATTCGCGCGGCGGAACTGGGCGTGGAAGTAGGCGGCGTCGGCGGGCACGTCGGTCAGCGTGTAGTTCACCTGGTAGAAGATCCGCATCGCCTCGAGGCCGATGTTCTCCATCGTGATCTTGCAGTGCTTTCGGAAGGGCATCTCCCAGTAGCAGTTGAACGCGTTGCCGGGGTTGACGCAGACCGGCAGGGAGACGAGCGGGGCGAAGGTGTTGAAGTTTGTGTAGGCGCTGGCGAAGAAGTCGCCGACCGGCACTTCGACGGAGGGCGTCTCCTCGCCGTCCCAGTAGAAGCGCAGGATGGTGAAGCGGTAGTTGCCGGTGGGCGTCATCCAGATCTGCTGGATCGCGCCGGGGCCGTCGACATCGGCGAGGACGAGCGTCTCGCCGGGATTGATGGCGACGCAGGGGCGCACTTTCCAGCCGGTGCCGAGGTCGCGGGAGGGACCGTGGCTGGGGTCGACGTGGCGGCCGCCCTGGCCCTTGGCCCCGGTCGGATTTTCGGGGGAGCAGGATCGCGTCTGCGCATCCGAGAGGCGGGAGAGGTTTCCGAGGTGGAGTCCGAGTCCGTTGAATGTGCTCATGGCGTGTTTTCCGTGGAGGGCGGGGGTGTGGGGGTGTGGGAGTTGAAGGGGTACTAGGGGCTAGGTACTAGGCACTAGGTACTAGGAACTTTGTCGTGAGAGCTTTGTCGCGAGAGCTTTGTCGAACTGGAGTACGTGTTAAGATGGCGAGCATTGTAGTCTGGAGGGCGGTGCGGAGTCCAGCGCCGATTGTTCGCCCGGGATGTGCGGGTGTGTGTCAGGAAAGTGACAGGGTTGTTTTTCGGGAGTTGGAAGTTCCTCCAATCTTTGTCGCGAGCTTCGTCGACTCCAACAAAGTCTTGGTCGTGATCATCAGCCTGATCGTAATCGATCCGAGGGCGCGCAGGCCCTGCGCGCCGCCGGGCAACCCGTCGTAGCCGGGTTGGTACTCCGCAGCGGCGCGCCGCGCGCGCCCGCCACGGCTGGGGGGCACAATCCTTTGCTCCCGCGGCGGCCAAGGGACTGGCCGCCCT
>JAAZAI010000103.1 GCA_012514445.1 Lentisphaerota bacterium | reverse complement strand
CCGAGCGCGGGATCGTACGCATGGTACTCCACGCCCGTTCCGCCCGGCCCGACGGCGGTGAGGGATGCCCCGCCAGATCCCAACGTGGCGACGCGCGCGTTGAGAACGCGGTAGAAATCCTGCTCCGCCACGAGCGGCGGCAGCGCGACGGACTCGCCCGCTTTCAGCCGAAGCGCAACCAGGTCGGCCAGCGTCGGCGCCACGTAGACGTTGAGCCCGACTGTGAAGGTCAGCGTGTTGGTCTCCGCGTAGAATTCGCCGCCGTAGGTCGACGTGACGACGTACTGCGCCACGTAGGTGCCGGAGGACGCGCCGTCGAGGTGGGACATCGCGGTCGGGAACGTCGAGATGCCGCTCCATGTCTCGACGAGGGTCGCGTTTTCGGCCGTCGTGCCAATGGCGAGCGTGGCGTCCACGGCGGCGCCTTCGACGAGTTCGATGATCGACATCGAAAGCTGAGTGCCCCCGGAGACGGCGGCGGCGCCGATGGGCGAAGCGGCCCAGGGTTCCAGGCGCGTCTCGAAAGGGATGGTGGACGAGACGCCCGCCAGGCCCCAGGAGTTGACGGCGCGGATGCGGGCGTAGTAGGCCGTCCCGTTGTCGAGGCCCGTCGCGACCAGGCCGCGTCCGGCGGGGAGCTGGCCGACGATGTTCGAACCGCCGAAAGCCGTGTAGGCGGCGAAGTCGGCGGTTTCGGAAACGTCCACGTAGAGCAGCGCGTTCGTCGAGCCGGCGCCGTAAGCGGAGATCGATCCTGCAAGTCGGCCGTAGTCGAAACCGGCTCCCGCCGAAGCGCCGGAGACAACGGGGATGCCGGGGTTGAGCGTCGTGAACGACACGACGTCCGAATAGCCGACGGCGCTGTTCTGATTCACGAGCTTGGCGCGGGCGTAGTACGTCGTGTTCGTGACGAGGGCCGTCGTGTTGGCGATGCCGGACACGGAGCACGGAACGCTCAGAATGCCGTTGGTCGCGGCAATCGTGTCAATGATCGACGCAAAGCCGGAATCGGAGGCGATCTCGACGCTCAGATCGACCGACGTCCCGCCGAGGCCCATGGAGACGGCGGTGGCGGAGAACGAGGCGGTGGTGTAGTCGACGGCGTCGACCGCGAACGTCGCTTCGGGTGTTCCCGAGATCTGGAAGGGGACGAGCCATTCCTCGAAGACGTGCTGAGCCCCGGTCACCGTCGGCGCGGAGCGCAGGTAGAAGCACGCATAGGGCTCGGATTCCAGATCGAGCCCGGCGACGACGATGTTGGTCGTCAGGCTGCCGGGCGCGATGGAATCCACGTCGATCTGGGAATCCCAACTCTGGACGTCGAGGTCGCCGCCGCTCTCGTCGCCATGGAGCAGAACGAGCGTTGCGTTGGTGGGCGCATTGAAGGTCATCGAGGCGACGAGGTCGTCGCCGACGGCGGAAACGGAGTTGAGCGTCATGAAGCTCTCGCTCGTCGCGGTCTTGAGGAACGTCATGTCGCCGGGATCGCGGAAGCGCGACCAGGTGCCGTCGG
>JAAZAI010000102.1 GCA_012514445.1 Lentisphaerota bacterium | reverse complement strand
GACACCGATACAGCGCATCCAGGCCATCGCTGCGCAGATAGTTCTTGCGGTAATCGCTGGGCAGCACGCTGGCCTTGCCAAACTCGCGCGCAAAGGCGATCCTGCCCTGCTCCGCCAGCCCGGCCAGATGCTCGCCCACCAGCATCACCTCGCACGGGAGCTTGATTCCCGCCTCCGGGAACTCCACCTTCAGCGCGTGCACCACGGCGGGACTGCTCGTCAACAGCGTCTTCACGCCGCTCTCGTCGAGGAAGGCGGCGAATTTCCTCATCACCGCCACGCCGTCCTTTTCAAAGCCCAGCGCCAGGATCGGCTTGCCGATCCCGCCGCCGGTGACGATGCCGAATGGAACGCCCGCCAGGGACAGAAGACGCTCGACGGCCTCCTGCACGGAGGGCCGCGCCGCCGTCCCGGGGTCGACGAAATAGGCGACCGGACCCGGGGCCGAGAGCCGCCATTTCGCCGTCTTCTTCAGCGTCTCCACCAACGCCTTGACGTTGTCCGGCGCCAGCCCGGCTTCGACGATGTCGCGGCGCAACGCCAACTGCAGGCCGATTTCATCGTACCCCTTGCCCGCGTGATACCCGTCGCAGTGGAAGCGGTTCGCGCCGGAAAGATCCGAGTCATACACGGCTTTGATGAAGTCCGCGTCCTTCAGCGCCTCCGGATGCAGGCGCACCCGGTCCGCCATGAGCGCATGCCCGCGCGCCGTGTCGCACTCGCGGAAGGTGACGTTCGCCGTTGCGGAAAGATGACGGCACATGAAACAGAAACGGCAACTGCTCGTCACGTCCGCGAATTGATCGATGTTCATTTGTTAAACTCCCTTGAAACCCATCTTGCCCGGATTCATGATGTTGTTCGGGTCGAGCTGCTGCTTCAGACCTTCGAGAACGCCCATGGCGGGCCCGTAGAGATCCTTCATGAGACGCCCGAGCTTGAGTCCGACGCCGTGATGCTCGTTGATGACGCCCCCTTCCCGGATGGCCGCGCGGATCGCCTGGTCCCAGACTTTGTTGTAGAGCGCGGCCGCCTCCGCCGGGTCCTTCGGGAACTCGTCGAAGATGAAGCGCGCGTACAGCATGCACCCCCAGTCGTACCAGTGCGAAAAATGGCCGATGAAGCGCGCCTCGGGAAAGTTCCCGTTCACGGTCTTCTTCATGGCCCAGTACACGTTCTCGATGTTTGCAAACGTCGCGACCGTGTCGAGCGTGCCAAAGGCCTGCGGCATGTGGAACATGTACGGCGGGTAGAAGAACTTGTAGCGGTTGTCCCACCAGCTCTGCCCCATTTCGGTGCCCAAATCCTCGGGATCCTCGCGGCGGCAGATCTCGCAGGCGCGCTCCATCTGCAAGTCCACGATCTTCTCCGGCCCGTCGAAGCCGAACACGAGGTAGGCGCCCTGCTTCTGCAGACCGAGCACGCGCTTGATGAGGTGCTCCGTCTCCTCGACATCGTAAAGGCGCACCGCGCAGGGCTGCATGCGGCTGTGCATGATCTCGGCGCCGGCCGTCATCGCCGCGTGCATGTCCTTGAAGAGAAAGGCGTGGAACTTTCGCGATTCCGGAATCGGGTGGATTTTCAAGGTCACCTTCGTCATCACCCCCAGCGTG
>JAAZAI010000101.1 GCA_012514445.1 Lentisphaerota bacterium | reverse complement strand
TGCAGCCCTCGACGTCGCCCACGAGCGAATAGGCCTCCACCTCGTCCGCCCCCTTGCGCTGCTTGGCCGTGATGGCCAGGCCGCAACCCAGAAAGCGGGAATACGCATAGGCGCTCTTGACGCTGCCGGTGTCCGGCGCGACGACGATCGGGTTCTCGAGCTGCTTCTCCGTGATGTACTTGAGCAGGACCGGAGAGGCGTGCAGGTGGTCGACCGGAATGTCGAAGTAGCCGACGATCTGCGCCGCGTGCAGGTCCATCGTGAGAATGCGGTTCGCGCCGGCCGCGACGAGCAGATTCGCGACGAGCTTGGCGGTGATCGGGACGCGCGGCTGGTCCTTGCGGTCCTGCCGGGCGTAGCCGTAGATGGGCATGACGGCGGTGATGCGGGCCGCGGAGGCGCGCTTCATCGCGTCGATCATGATCAGCAGCTCCATCAGGCTCTCGTTGGGGCGCCCGCAGATCGACTGGATGAGAAAGCAGTCATCCCCGCGCACGCTGTCCTTGATCTTGACGAACGTCTCCCCGTCGGGGAACGTCTTCACCTCCGCCGCGCCGATTTCCCTGCCCAGATAGGAGCAGATGCTGGCGGCGAGCTGCGGATTCGAGTTTCCGGTAAAGATTTTCACGTCTGTTCGTCGGTTCCTGTTGGTCTGGGGCTTCGTCGGTTTCTGCGGTTCGTTCGTCTCGTGCGGCGGCAACGCGTCCCGTGGCCTAGGATGGTTGCCCGACATGGATTTGAACCATGACTCTGGGCATCAAAAACCCGTGTGCTGCCATTACACCATCGGGCAATGTCGAAACGACCTTGCTCCACACGTTCTTCGGCAGGCTCCGTTGAATCCGGAGGGCATGCGCCCGGCTTTCCGCGAGACCGAACACCGCTGAACCGCTTCCCGAAAGAAGCGCGGACAAAGCTCCACCCTCTCTAAGCGCCAGGCAAAAGCGCTCAGTCTCAGGATGAAGTCTGTTCACGGTGTCCTGAAGCCCGTTGTAGGCCGTGAGACATGCCGCCCGTACATCGCCATTGCGTACAGAAGAAATGGCATTATCGCACACATCGGCCCCCGCCGTCAAGCGGGGCGTCCAAGATTCGAAAACCTGGCGCGTCGAGACCGAGTAGCCGGGGAAGACCGCCACGAGCCAGAACGGCGGCGGCGGCTTGTCGTCCGGGCGCAGCACCGCGCTCACGCGCTCCCCGCGCCCCTCCATCAGCACCGCCCCGCCGTGCAGCAGCGCCGGCACGTCCGAGCCGACCGAGGCGCCGGCCTCGACCAGCGCCTCCCAACGGCCCGCGAACCCCCACAGGCGGTGCAGCGCCGCCATCGCGCCCGCCGCGTCCGCGCTCCCCCCCGCCATCCCCGCGCCGATCGGCACGCGCTTGACGATCCGGATGTCGCAACCGCGCGTCGTGCCGCAGAGGCGCTGCATCGCACGAACGGCCTTGACCGCCAGATGCCGCTCGAGCGGCAGATCCGCAAGCGCCGCCACGTCCACCCCCTCGCCCACGGTGCGGCAGGTGACCGCGTCGTCCGCGCGCTCCTCGACCTCGACGGTCTCGAAGAGCGACACCGGCAGCAGGACGCTGCGCAGGTCGTGGTAGCCATCCGGACGCCGCCCGAGCACCTCGAGCGTCAGGTTGATCTTTCCGGGAGCTTGTACAACGGTCTTCATCGCGGTGTCGTACCGGACCAGGGGTTCCGGCTACGGTCGGGCGGCGTCGCGCCGGGCCTTGGCCGAGTAGCGGAAGTACAGGAAGAGGTCGAAGGAGACCATGGCGAAGTTCAGGACGTACAGCCAGATCACCCAGTCCGGCCGGTAGAAGATCTTGTGGAGGATGCCGGACACGTATCCGAGATCCACGATGCCCATGAACAGCGGGCTCTTGCCGGCGACGTGCTTCGTCCGCAGGCTCTTGGCGATCGACATCGGCCAACTGATGCCGAAGCAGATCAGCATTCCGGCTTCAAACGGACTCATGCTCATCGTCTGTCTTTTTCTTTCTCCGGCGGATCGGCGGCGGCGCCGCGACCTCGGGCAGGGCTTCGGCCTGCGGCTCGGCGACGCCGATCCGCTTCAGCCGCATGGACACGATCTTGGAGATGCCCTTTTCCTCCTGCGTGACGCCGTACAGGATGTCGGCGCCCGCGATCGTGTGCTGGTTGTGGGTGATGATGATGAATTGCGACTGCGCCAGGAAGTCCTTGAGCACGGCCACGAAGCGGCCGATGTTCGAGTCGTCCAGCGCCGCGTCGAGCTCGTCCAGAAGCGCGAACGGGCTCGGCTTGATCATGTAGATCGCGAAGAGCAGCGCCACGGCCGTCATCGTCCGTTCGCCGCCCGAGAGCAGCGCGATCGACTGCGGCTTCTTCCCCGGCGGGCGCGCGACGATGTCGATGCCGCTTTCCAGCACGTCGTCGCCGTCCATCAGCGCGAGCTGCGCCGTGCCGCCGTTGAAGAGGCGCTGGAACATGCCCTGGAAGTTGATGTTCGCCTTTTCGAAGGTCTCGCGGAAGAGCGCGGTGGACTGCTTGTCGATGTCCTTGATCAGCTCGATGAGCTTCGCCTTCGCGCCGGTCAGATCCGCCTCCTGCGCGGTCAGGAACGCGTGCCGTTCCTCGATCTCCTGATACTCTTCGATGGCGACGAGGTTCACCGGCCCCATCTCCTCCATCTTTGCGCGGATCTCGCCGATGCGGGCCTCCGCTTCCTCGATGGTGGGCTCGCCCGCTTCGCCCCACTCCGGTGGCGGCTCGGCGGCGAGCTGGGCGATCGAGACGTGCCAGTCGGCCATCAGCCGGTCCTGGATGTTCTGCAGGCGCATGCGCGCCTCGGCCAGCGCCACTTCGGATTGCCCGTGGCGCTCCTGGGTCTCATCGAGGCTGCGGCGGAGGGCGTGGAGCGTCCGCTCCGCCTGATCCGCTTCGAGCTGGCTCGCCCCGCGGGCGTCGCGCAGCCGCGCGACGTCCGCCTTGCGGGCCTCGACGTCGGCCTCCAGTCTGGCCAGGCTCTCTTCGTGGGCAGCGTTCTCCGCCGCCAGCCGGGCCTCGCCCTCCTGATAGGACTTGATCCCCGCCTCGCGGCTCTGGATCATGCGGTCGAGTTCGGCGACGCGCGCGGTGGCTGCGGCGTGCTGGGAACGCGCGGTCTCTGTGCGATGGCTGATGGAGGCGTGCGCCAGCCGAGCCTCGGTCAGACGCGTCTGGGCGTCGAGAAAACGGTTTTCGGTCTCGCGCAGCTCGTCGGACTTCGCCGCGGCGGCGTCCGCCAGACGCTGGCGGCTTTCCGCCATCTCGGCGATGCGGTTCGTCAAATCGCGGCCGAGCGCCGTCGCGCTCTCCGTGGCCGCCGCCAGGGCCGCCACCTCGCGCACGACGGCCTCCAGGCGCTGGCGGGAATGCGCGAGGTCTCGGCTGAGGGTATTGCGCTCGCCCTCCTTCTGAGCGGCGGCGCGGCGGCTCTGGTCGAGCATCGCGCGACCGTCCTGCACCGCCTTCTGCGCTGCTGTCAGATCGGCTCGCAGCGATTCGCATCGAGCCTCCGCCTCGGCGAGGCCCTCCTCCGCGCGCGCCAGCTCCTCCTTCGCGTCCTCCGCCAGCATATGGCGGGCGAGCGGGTTCGAGGCGCCGGCCTCGGGCATCCAGAGCTCGACCATGCCGTCCGGGAACGCCACGGCGCCGCCGAGGGTCACGAACGTGCAACCGACGGGGCGGGGCGCGGGGATCGCCTCGAGCGAATCGACGACGAAGACGTTGGCCAGCAGATTCTCCGCGGCGGGGCGGAAGCCCTCCGGGCAGACGACGGAGTCGAGCAGGCGCGGGAGCGCGAGATCGAGCGGCGCGGCCGCCGCGTCGGCGGCGAAGAGGCGCGCGCCCTGGCGCCCCGCGAGGCGCGCGACGATGGCCGCAGCATCGTCGTGCGAGCGCACGGCGACGGCGTCCATCCACGCGCGCAGCACGGCTTCGAGCGCGGCGCGGTGGGTCTTGGGCGCGGAAAGCCGGTTCGCGAGGGGGCCGAGCACGGAGCCTTCGGCGAGGCCGAGGGGGTTGGCCGGATCGAGAACGAGCGCGTTGCCGCCCGGCTCGCCGCCGGCGTCCGCCGGCGCTTCGAGCATCTGGATGCGGGCGTTCTGGACGGCGATGCGCGACTGCTGGGCGGCCTGGTCCTGCTCCGTCTCGCGGAGAGCCGTGCGCAGGGCGTCGAGCCGCCGCTCGCCCGAGGCGACGGCGTCGCCGTGGGAATCGACGAGGGCGTCGAGCGTCTCGGCCTCGCCCTCGATCTCGTCGAGGCGCGCGGCGAGGTCGGCGACGGTCTGGCCGAGGCGCTGCTTGTCCGCGGCGAGTCGCTCGTTGCGCAGAACGCCCTCGCGGGCGCTGCTCTCGGCGGCGGAAAGGCGGTTCTGGAGCTCGACGTGGAGGCGTTCGGACTCCGCCGACTCGGCGCGGAGCTTCTGGAGGGACTCCCGGACGGCGGCGTTCGCCTCGCGCGCGGCGTCGAAGCCGGTGCGGGCGAGGGCGAGAGCCTCGTCGGCTTTCACGAGATCCCGTTCGAGGTCGGCGAGCTGGAGTCGGCAGGCCTCGATGGACCGCTCCTGGTCGGCGCGGACGGCCTTCGTCTCGCCGATTTCGCGCTCGTCGCGGGCGATCCACTCGCGGTATTCGGCGATGCGCTGCTCGTTGACGCGCATGGCGTCCGCGGCCTGGTTGCAGCGACCCTGCGCCTCCATGGCGAGCTCCAGGGCGGCGCCGATGCGGCGTTCGGACTCCATCAGCTTGGCGCGGGCGTCGGCGACGCCCTGTTCGCCGGTCTCGACTTGATCGCGCAGCTCGGCGGCGGCCTTCGCGGCCGCCGCGGTCTGATCCTCGAGCCCCTTGATGCGGTTGTTGATCTCGGCGATCCGGCGAATCGTGGTGAAACAGTCGAGTTTGCGCAGTTCGGCTTGTAACTCCTTGTAACGCCGGGCTTTGCCCGCCTGGCGCTGAAGGGAGCCGATCTGGCGGTGGAGTTCGCGGATGACGTCGCTCAGGCGCAGGAGGTTCGCGTCCGTCTGCTCGAGCTTGCGCATGGCCTCCTTGCGGTCGGCCCGAAAACGCGTGATGCCGCTTGCCTCCTCGAAGATGGCGCGGCGATCCTCGGGACGGGAGGAGAGGATCGCGTCGATCTGCCCCTGGGCCATGATGGAGTAGGACGTGGTGCCGATGCCCGTGCCCATGAAGAGGCGCTGTATGTCGCGCAGGCGGCAGGGGGTCTTGTTGAGATAGTAGTGCGAGTCGCCGTCGCGGAAGACGCGGCGGGAAATGGTGACCTCGTTGTACTCGGTGCCGAGGTGCTCCTCACAATCGGCGAACGTGATGGAGACTTCGGCCATGCCCAGCGGCTTGTGGGCGTCAGTTCCGTTGAAAATTACGTCCGTCATCGCGGAGCTGCGCAGCGCCGTGGGGCGCTGCTCGCCGAGCACCCAGCGGATGGCGTCCGAAATGTTGCTTTTGCCGCAGCCATTGGGGCCGACAATGGCGGTGATGCCCGGCTCGAAGACGAGGCGGGTTTTCGGTGCGAAGCTTTTGAAGCCGATGATTTCGAGTGCCTGGAGGTACACGGC
>JAAZAI010000100.1 GCA_012514445.1 Lentisphaerota bacterium | reverse complement strand
GCTTCTTCATGGTTTGACGGTCGATGCCTCCAAGACGTTGGGAGGAAGATCGGCGATGCGGATGGAGAGTCCTTCGCCAAAAGCTTTCGTGAATTCATCTCTCACCGCTTTCGAGGTGGCGAGTCTGGCAAGCCCAAGCCCTTCGGGGCGGACGCCGATGTCCACGAGAAGATCGAGCAGATCGCCGAGCGTCATCCGGCTCAGGTCCTTGCGGACCGCGAAGCAGTTTGAGTCCTTCGCCGTCTCGACGAGCACGCCCGCCACGCTCAGTTCGTAGGCGACGGAGCGCAAGAGCCGCGCCGCGATGCGGTGGCGGCGGTTGAAATCGGCGAGATCGAGCAGACCGTCTCCTGTCGCCAGGCCGCTCACGGCCTCCCGCAGGAGCGCCGCCGCGAGATAGATCCGCGCACGGAAGTTCGCGTCCTTCCATCCCAGCTCCACCTTGTAGGTCTCGACGTTCTGGACCGCCGAGGCGACTTCGGCGCCGAACAGCAGGATCTCCCAGCTCACGTAGACCCAGGAGAGCAGGATCGGCACCATGGCGAAACTGCCGAAGAACGTGCTGTATTTCGCGACGCCGATTTGCAGCGCAAGGCAGATCTTGAGCCAGACGGCGAAACCGATCGCCGCCACGAAGCCGCCCGCGATCGAGGGGAACGCCTTCACCTTGGTGTTGGGAGCGAACTTGAGCAGAAAGGCGAAGGCCAGCGTCAGCAGGAAGAGGACCCAGCCGACCCGGATGACCGGGACGCCCGCCATGGAGGAGAGGAAGAAGCGACTGTCCGCCGCGCTCATCTTCGCCTCGAGCACTCCCACGACAGGCAGCGACGAGGCTGCGACGCCCAGCAGCGGGCAGATGATCAGCACGCTGAGGTAGTCCGTGAACTTGCGCGCCAGCGGCCGCTGCTCCACCACGCCCCAGACCCGGTTGAACGCGGACTCGACATCGCTGAGCACGGCGATGACGGTCCAGATCAGGAAAATAAGTCCGATGCCGCCCAAGGCGCCGAAATCCAGCCCCTCCACGGTGTCGAACCCCGTGTCGATCAGCTCGTCGAGCTTCTCCAAGGTGATCACGCCCTGTGAAGACGCAACCGCCACGGTGGAGCCCGAAGCCGGCAGGATCACCACGGCGGTGGCCGATGCCGCATTCGTCGCCGTCGCCGCGGCGGCGACCGCGTCGCCGGGAACGGCGTTCGTCGCGGCCGCGGGCGCGGACTTGCCCTTCGTCTGCTCGACGATGATGGAGCGCACGAAGTCCTTCGTCTTGTCGCGCAGCGAATCGTCGTAGCTGACGGCGCGCACCAGCGAGATGGCGAGCGCAAGCGTGGGGATGAACGAGAGCAGCGTCATGAACGTGAGCGACGAGGCGTGCAGCGCGCACTCGTCGTTTTTGAAGCCCTTGGTGACGAGCAGGACGATCCGGGCCGCCTTCACCAGCGTGCGCTTGATCAGCGGGAGACCGGTCAGCTCGAGGTCCCAGACGTCCCGGGCGACGAAGTTCGCAAGGCGCGCAAATGAGTCTCTCACCTTCGCGCCGCGCCGCGCGGGCGCTGGCTTTGGCGCGCGATCCTTCGCGGCGGATGTCTTCTCGGGTTCTGGCGTGGACATGGTGGATACTCCTTGCCGTTGCGTTCGCGATGATCAGCGCCAGCGCCGATGCGCCCACAGGTACTGCTCCGGGCAAAGCCGGATGTAGGTTTCGAGATGGTCGTTCAAAGCCTGGGTGATCTTCAGGAGATCGGCCTCGCGGTCGGCGCTCTTCTCGAAACGAAGCGGCTCGCCGGCGATCACCTTGAACGTCATCGGCCCGGTGCGCAGGCAGCAGCCGCAGACAAGCGGACAGCCGGTGGCCAGGTGGAGCCGCGCCGGCGAGGCGACGGTCATGGCGGGATGCCCGAAGAACGTGGCCTTGACGCCGTGAGAGGCGGCGTGCTGATCCGCGATGATGCCGAGCATGCGCCCCGCGCGGAGCGGTCGCAGCAGGCTGAGACTGTCCTTGGCGTGCTTCGCCACGATTTCGATGTTCATCCGGGGATTGCGATGGAGCAGATATCGCTGAACCCGCGGGTTGTTCATCGAACGCGCCACGGCGACGAGCTTCTTGCGAAAGGCGATGATGTGCCCGGAGAGCTCCCAGTTGCCGAGATGCCCCGTGACGAGGATGACGCCCTGAGCCGGATCGTCCAGCACTGCCGCCGTCGCGGATGGGATGGACATCTCGACATGGCGCTCCAACGTGTCCGGCGTGACGAGGCGCATCGCGGCGAGCGACTCGACGCCGACCATGCCGAAGCTCTCGAACGAGGCCTTCGCGATCCGGCGGGCCTCGAGAGGGTCCGCGGTGATCCCGGCCTTGAGCACGTTGGCCACGGCGGTCTCGCGGCGCCCCTTCAGCAGCGGCCAGGCGAACTTGCCGACCGCGCGACCGAACGCGAGACCCGCACCCGACGGAATCGAATCCAGAAGCCCGACTGCGAGCCGCAACGGGATGTATTCGAAGAAGTCGCGTGTCGAGGTGCGGGCCATCGTGAAACCGTCCGCCAGGCTAGGGCTTGACGAAGTGGATTGTCTCCACGTCGCGCCGCAACGAGAGATCGACCTCCTTCTTCTCGGACTTCACGCCGGTGACGAGCATGCCGCCCGGACGCGGCTGGCCTTCAGGTTTTCCATCGGGCCAGATGACGTAGACGCTCACGCGCCCGTAGTAGACGTCCATCTCGCACGGCGTCACCGTCGGACCGGTCATCCAGCGGAAGGCCGCCCTGCCCTCTCCGCGAAGCCGCACCATCGCGCCGGGCGGATCGGACGTGACCTTGATCTTCGTGGCGCAACCGCCAAGCAGCACCGCGGTGGCCATCGCGGCGGCAAGCAAAATCTTTGATTTCATTGACTTGTCCTTGTTGTTTTCAGTTGGCTTCAATGGGCGCAGCAGCCGCACCCGGGGCCGTGGCCCCGGGTGGCCTGCGGGCATCCCGCATCGCCGGCGGGACAGCTCCGACATCCTGCCGCGATGGTTTTCGCGCTTCCCGCGGCGAAGACCGAGAGCTGGCGCCTGGCTTTTTTCGCGCCGCAGGACGGGCACGGAGGGGCGGGGTCGTCAAACGACTGGGCAAGGTGTTCAAATCCCTTGCCGCAACGCTCGCAACTATATTCGTAGATGGGCATGATGTCTATTCGTCGGCAATGCCGAAGCGGTTGTTGATCAGCTCCTCGATTTCCGCGAGCACGAGGCTCGCGTCGTCGCCCTGCGCCGTGAACTTGAGCACCGTTCCGACCGGAGCCTGGAGCGTCATGAGCCCCAGGACGCTCTTGCCCGAGACGGAGCAGTCCCCGTTCGCGACGGTGACTTCGGACATGTACTTCTGGCAGACCCGCGCGAGTGCGCCGGCGGGCCGGACGTGCATGCCATACTTGTTGACGAGGGGGATTTCCTTCGTAAGTGTCACTGGTCCTCCTACTATGGTCTCACTTCGTGGCGCCGCTGCGCGTTCTTGCGCAACTGGGCTTCGGCCTTGTCGAAGGCGGCGTTGATCGCCGCCATCATGTCCGAATCCTTGTGGTTGCTCTCCACGGTCGCGCCGTGTCCGCCCTGGACCGAGACGGCCACCGTGTAGAACGGACCGTCCATGTCGAGGACGACTTTCACGAATTCGATGGCGGGAAACTTCTCGATCAGCTTGCTCGACTTCTCCTGGGCGTACTTCTGCAGGGTGTCGCTGATGTTCAAATGACGTACGGTGACTTCGACTGGCATGGCATGTCTCCTTTCTTTGGGGTTACATTCTGAATTCCTCCCCGAGATAGCGTTTGCGCACCTCGGGGTCGTTGATGAGCTGCTGGCTGGTGCCTTCGCAGAGCACGCGGCCTTCATAGAGCAGATAGGCGCGGTCCACGACGGAAAGCGTCTCCCGGACGTTGTGATCGGTGATGAGGATGCCGTAGCCGCTCGCCTGAAGATCGCGGATGATCTGCTGGATGTCCGAGACGGCGAGCGGGTCGACGCCCGCGAAGGGCTCGTCGAGCATCAGGATGGCGGGATTTTGCACGAGCGCGCGCGCGATCTCCAGCTTGCGGCGCTCGCCGCCGCTCAAGGTGTAGGCGCGCTGCCGGGCCACCTTCAGCAGGTTGAACTCCTCCAGCAGTTCGTGCAGACGACGCTTCTTTTCGGCGCGAGACGAAGGCAGCGTCTCCAGAATCGCCAGGATGTTCTGCTCGACGGTGAGCTTGCGGAAGATCGAGGGCTCCTGCGCCAGATAGCCGAGCCCCGACTGCGCCCGGCGGTAGACCGGGAATCGCGTGATGTCGCCGCCTTGGAAATGGATGGTCCCGGAATCCGGCCGCACAAGCCCCACGATCATGTAGAACGTGGTCGTCTTGCCGGCGCCGTTGGGCCCCAGCAACCCCACGATCTCCCCCTTGTCGATGTGGATGCTTACACCGTCCACGACCTTGCGGTTGCGGTAGCTCTTCACGAGCTGCTCCGCTTCGAGGGTATGGCCGGTCGCGACCGGCGCGATTGCCGTTGCCGCCGCAGTCATGGCCGCACCCCCTTTTCCATGGACGAAGGCAGGATCTCCCCGACCACGTCGTCCTCGATGATCACGCGCTCCTCCTGCACCAGATAGGACATGAGGGTCGCGGCGATCTTGTTCTCGCCCTTCGTCACCACGGGATCCCCCTGCATCCGGATGCGACCGTCGCGCCCCGTGTAGACCGCCTTGCCGCACTGGCCGACCGTGTCCCCGCTCTTCAGGTTCACGCCGCCTTCGGCCTCGACGCGGTCGAGCGCGTTCTTCTCGCCGAAATGCGCCAGCATGTTGTCCGCCACCAGGTCGAAACTCCGGGGGGCTCCCCCGTTCTTCGCCACCTGCACCGGGCCGCCGCTGCTCCGCAACTGGACGCGCCCGACGGCGTCGACGCGGCTCAGCCGGTTCGTGTTCGCGAGGAACACGCGCATGCGGTCCGCCTCGAGGGTCATCTCCGGATGCTTCACGATCGCCCCGCCGTCGAACAGCGCGATGAACTTGTCGTAGTCGAACTCCAGCTTCGCCGCCGTGATCGTGGTCGGTTCGCCGACCCGGCCGCCCGCGGCGCCCGACTGCAGCTTGACGTCCTCTTCGACGACAAATCGCTTCTGGTCGATCCAAATCGACATCTTGCGGGCCTCGATCCGCCCCTCGCCATGCGAAACCACCGGATCGTCCTGCAGAATCATCAGACCGTTGTCGCGCGTGTAGCTCGCCTTGCCGCAGGTCACCGTGACGGCGTCCTTCTGGAACCGAACGCGGCCCGCGGCGTCCATCCGCTTCACGTCGTTCGTGTTTTCGAGGAAGACGAGAATGCGATCCGCCCGCAAGGTGAATCCAGGCTCCGAGACGACGACGTTGCCTTCGAAGGTCGCCCGGAACTCCCGGTAGTCGAATTCCAGCCGGTCCGCCGTCACCTTCATCGGCCCCGCAGGCGCCTTTCGTTCCGAACGCCGCGCACCGCGCGCCTCCACCACGACCCGGCGCTCGACCAGCACGCGCTCCTCCGGGATCCACACCGACATCTTGTCGCCCACGATCCGGTTGCCGGCTCGCGTCACGACCGGGGACTGCTCCATCAAGATCTGGCCGTTGCCCTTCGTGTAGACGGCCGAGCCGCATCGCGCCTCGATGTCGTCCTTGTTCAGCCGCACGCGGCCCGACAGCGCCACGCGCTCGACGTCGTTCGTGTTCTTGAAGCTCACGTTCATCGCGTCCGCGGTCAACAGGAACTCGGGATCGACGACGCGCACGTTGTGGAGGAACGACGCCTGGAACCTCTGATAGTCGAAGGTGAGACTCTCCGAAGTGACCACCGTCTGCATCGGCGCCGGCGCCGATGCGTCGCGGACGGCCATCGCCGCCAGCGGAAGCGTCAGCGCAAGCGCAAGTGCGAGGCGGGGCATCCGAGTCATAGTCCCTCCACGGCGCTTCGCCCGGACCGGACGAGGGTCAGCACGGGCTTGGTCTCGATCGTG
>JAAZAI010000099.1 GCA_012514445.1 Lentisphaerota bacterium | reverse complement strand
TCGGGAAGCTGGTCGTTGCCGCTGCTGGCGGCCGTGCATTTGAAGGCGAAGGGTTCCAGACGCGGTTTCCCCTGCGCCGCGCACCAGTCGGCGTACAGGTTGCTAAGGCAGGCCGCCACGTCGTCGGCATGGCGGTCGCGCGCGCAGAAAATGATGGTCTTCTGTTCCGGGCCGCCGGTGGCGAGGAGGTATTGGAAGAGGTCGCGGCACATGGCGAGCACGCGGTCGGGGAGCATGATGCGGTCTTCGTACTGCGTTTTTTTGTATAGTTCGTCGATCTGCTGGGCGGTGACGGGGAGGCCGGTGACGGCATCGACCGGGTGGCGGGCGATGATCTCCTCCTGGGTGATCCCCGTGTCGTCGATGTCGACGCGGCCCTTCTGGATTTCGCAGGCGGCGAGGTAGCCGTCCTCGATGGCCTGGGCCATGTCGTATTCGTAGACGGCCTCGCCGAAGTAGGTGACGTTGTCGGCGCAGATTTTGGCGTCGGCGACAAGCTCGGGCGAGGGGGGCGCGTCGTAGGTGGTGCCGGGGGTGTGGACGCGGGCGGTCTCCACGGCGTCCGTGATCGGGTCTTCCCCGGTCTCGGCGGCAAGGCGGAAGTTCTCTTCGGAAGCCGGGGTTGCATCGTGCGGATCCCCGACGGTCTTCTTGAGTTTGTCCGCGAGGGCGCGGGGGGTGGCGGTGAGGCCGATCTGGGCTGCCTGCGGATTGCGCACGAGGACCTGCGACCACTTGCCCCACGCGGAACGGTGGCATTCGTCGATGACGACATGGGTGAAGGCGCCATCGGAATAGAAGGACTCGAGCAGGCTTTCGTCGCCATCGTCGCGTTCCACCCCGAGGGTTTGGTACGTGGCGATGTGGATGCGGGCGTTCTTGGCGTTGTTGGTGCCGTCGGACTTGCGGAAGACCTCGGCGGCATTGGACCCGAAGGCGTTTTGGAAATGACGAAGCGCCTGGGTGCGGAGCTCGTCGCGGTCGCAGACGAAGAGGGCATTCGTGTACTCCCCGGAATCCGAAATGCGCTTGAGCAGATTGACGGCGATGAACGTCTTCCCGGCACCTGTCGCCAGGGAGAGGAGCGCCCGTTTGGCCTTTCCCGATGTCTCGCATTGCGCGAGCTTCTCCATGACGGCGCGGATGGCGGCGTCCTGGTAGTAGCGGCGCGTGCCTTCGCCCCCGGAATAGGGCTGGAGCAGGGGGCGGGCGGCGGGCGAGGCCAGTGCGAAGCCCATGCCCTGCTCGTAGCGCTGGCGCAAGGCGGCGGGCGTCGGGAAGTTGGCCATCGGTTGCGCCGGGGACGTCCTGCCGGTGAAGAAGTCGTATTCGACGAACCGATGCCCATTGGACGAAAAGGCGAACTTGACGTTCAAGCGCTTGCATTCGGCATAGCTCTTGGCCTGTTCGAGGCCGTGTCCGGGAGGAAGTTCCTCCCGTTTGGCTTCGATGAGTGCAAGAGCCACGGGCTGGGTGTCCACGTTGACACGGACGCGGAGGACGTAGTCCATCTTGCCCCGAGAGCGCCGCCGCGCCTTGTCGCCGATGATGTCGACCGTGCCCGCCGTCTCTTCGCGTTTGACCAAGTCCTCCGTCCAGCCGACTTGGTGGAGTGCGGGATCGATCAACTTGGCGCGTGTGTCAGACTCGTTCAGGCTCATGGCTAAATAGGGCTTGTCAACTCAATGCAAGTCACCACGGACTGGGCTGAAGTTTCGACCTAGCCGGCGTAGCGGACGACGAGGCCGAGGAGGAAAACGAGCAAGACGAGCAGAAGCGTGTTCTGCTCGTTGGTTGAGAGGGAGGCGGAGGCTTTGGCCAGCCTCAGGGCGAGGCGCCCGGTCGCGGCGAGCGACCCTCGGGCGCCGGGGCGGCGTTTCACGGCGAAACCGGTTCATCGGCCATGCCGATGACCTCGCTCACCATGTTGTACGCCTCCTCCTGCATCTTGCAGACGATGGCGAGCTGGGCGCGTACGCGTTCGCGAACCGCCGCGCGGCCTTCGCCGATGCGCAAGGCGTTCTCGCGGAAGGTGCGCAGTTCGTCGAGCTCCTGCTCCATTTCGGAGATGCGGGCCTGGAACTTGGCGAGGTTCTGGCGGGCGTGGAGCAACTGGACCGAGATGTCTTCCGGAGAGGCGTCGAAATCTTCGATCTCGAGGCCCTCGGGAATCGGAACGGTCACGGGCTGTCCGCACTGGACGCAAAGAATGACGAGACCGGCCCCGCGGGGGTCGATCGAGAGGCTCTTGGAGCAG
>JAAZAI010000002.1 GCA_012514445.1 Lentisphaerota bacterium | reverse complement strand
CGCGCACGCCGATGAGCAGCACGCCGCCGGAGAGGCTGTTCATGAACCCCGCCACCGAGCGGGCGATGGCCGTGCCGCCGGAGAGGTCCTGCTTGTCCTTGTTGACGGCCATCTCCTTGAACTCGACCTCCTGCGATTCGCCGCCGGCGATCATGCCCATGAGCTCGGGGTCGCGCGCGAAACGGGTATATTCGCTGAGGCCCCGGCGCGTGAAGTCCTCGCCCGGCGCGCTGAGCAGCTTGAAGATGGGGTAGGGATCCTCGTCGCGTGCGATGGAGAGGTGGATGAAGGTGAAGCCGCGCAGCAGCCGGTCGCGGCATTTCGCGAGTTGGGCGAGGCCGTCCTCGGCGATCGCCTCGAGGGAGAACTTGTAGGCCCGCAGCAGCGGGCAGGCGGGCGCGGGCGGCGGGTCGCCGAGGACGAGGGACTCGAACGTGCCGCGGTCCTTCTTGTGCACGATGTGCTTGAAGCGCCAGTGGCGGTCTTCGTCCACCGAGAGGAAGCAGGCGGCGTTGATGGGCGAGACGGCGGAGGGGTCGAGCCTGCCGAGGGCGTCGCGCACGGCGAGCAGCGTGGCCAGCACGGTCGTGATGCGGTGGTTGCCGTCGATGAGCAGCTCCTTGCGGGCGTCGCCGCCCTCGGCGATGTCCATCGTGACCACGGCGCGCTGGAAGAGCTGGGTGTCGTCGCCCCGGCAGGCGGCGAGGACGTTGGCGCACGCGCCGCGCACCCAGGCGTAGGGGCGCTGGAAGGACGGCGAGACCAAGGTCACGTTCCCGGAGAAAAGCTGTTCGACTGTCACTTCGCGAGCCCGCATGGCGTGTCCACGTCCTTCAGGGGCTCTTCTGGAGCACGAAGACGTGCTTGGCGCCCTTGGCGCCGCCGTCGAAGCCGCCGATGATCACGGGCGTGTCGTCCTTGAGCGTGACCGCGGTGGAGAGGAGCAGCTTGCGGTTCTTCTGGATGGTCACGCCGACCGCGCCGTCGAGGGTCTTGCAGGTGACGGTGTAGCCGCCTTTGAAGGCGAGCGTGGCGTTGGCGGGCATGATGCAGCCCTGCTGGTCGACCAGAGCGCAGCCGGCGTAGGGGAGGTTGCGCCGGATGATGGCGGCGACGCTCTCGAGGCCGGGCGTCACGGTGCCGTTTCCGGTGAGCTTCACGAGGCGCACGTCGAGCATCTGCTGGGCGGCGGAGGCGGCGGTGGCGGCCAGCAGGAGCGCGGCGGCGAGGAGGGAGGCGAGCTTGTTCATGTCTCCTCCGTGATGACCCAGAGGATGGTGGCGTCGGTATCCGAGTCGGTGATGACCAGCGCGCCGTTGTTGGGGAGTTCGTCCCCGATCCGGAATTGATCGAGGGCGGGGGCGTGGGCGCCCGGCCAGACGACCGCGGCGACGAGGGCGGCGGCCGCTGCAGCGGCGGCCCACGCGGGTGCCTGCCAGCGCCGGAGCAGGTTGGCGGTCAGGCCCAGGCGCCGCGGGATGGCGGGTGCGCTCCCGGGAACTTGCGCCTGGCGCTCGACAGCCGACCAGAACGCGTCCGCGGAGCGGAGGGCGACGGGGGGCGCTGACGCGCGCAGCAGGGATTTGAGGGTGTCGTCGTTCATGTCAGAGGATGTCCTGGCGATGCCGTTCGAGGATCTTTTCGAGTTTCGCCTTGGCGTGGTGGAGCCGCGACATCACGGTTCCGATGGAGATGCCGAGGGCCTCGGCGATTTCAGCGTATTGGAAGTCCTGGTAGTAGTAGAGGACCAGCGGGGTCCGGTGGTGTTCGGGGAGTTGCTTCAGGCTCTGTTCGACGATCCGGCTGCGTTCCTCGTCCTGCATCCGCTGGCCGGGATGGGTGGCGCTGGCGTCGCCGAGGGAGGCGATGTTGGCGCCGGAGGCTTCGTCGTCGGCCGAGACCTCGTTCCGCGACTTGATCTTCCGCAGATGGTCGAGGGCCGCGTATCGCGCGATGCTGAAGAGCCAGGTCCGGTAGGAGGACTTGCCGTTGAAGGAGCCGAGCGCCTTCCAGGCGTTGAGCACGGCCGTCATGAAGACATCTTCGGCGGAATCCTCGCCCGCGAGTCTGCTCAGGAACTCGCAGGCGCTTCTGCGATAGGGTTCGGTGAGGTCGGCGAACGCCTTGAAATCACCTTGCCGCGCCTTCTCCAGAAGCTCCGTTTCCTTCGGGTTCGTGGACATGGGTTAGACGTTTCCGCAGAGGTGTTTATTCAAGGGAATCGCGCCGCGCGGCCTGGAGGCCCGCCGCGGCCCCCAGCACGTGGTCGACGGCTTCGGGAAGGCCGGGGAAGCAGGGCACGCCGTTGGCGCGCGCGTAGTCGAGCGCGTCGGGGCGGTAGTCGCCTCCGCCGCGGCCGACGAGGATGGCGCCGACGCCGGCGGCGAGGCCGCATTCGATGTCGGAGCGCTTGTCGCCGACGACATGGCAGCGGGCGGGGTCGAGGTCGTCGGCCGCGATGCGCTCGAGCACGTAGGCGGGGGAGGGCTTGCGGTAGCGGGAGGGCTGCCCGGGCGCTTCGGGGGCGATGCAGACGCCGTGGAAGCCGGGCGCGGGCAAGTCGAGCAGCTCGAGCGTGCGGCGGTTGCAGGCCTCGGCGTCGGCCATCGTGTAGTAGCCGCGGCCGATGCCGCTCTGGTTCGTCACGAGATACAGCCGGAAGGCGGTCGAGGCTTTGCGGAGCGCCTCGGCGACGCCGGGCAGCAGGGCGATCTGCTCGGGGCGCCTGATGTAGCCGAGGTCGCGCACGATCGTGTCGTCGCGGTCGAGGAACAGCGCGGCGGGCTTCATGCCCTCGCCTCCGCGGCGTACCGGCGAATGTCCTCCGGCGTGGCCGTCGCCGTGCCGATCTTGCCGACGACGAAGCCGGCGGCGGTGTTGGCGAATTTCGCCGCGTCGCTGAGGGAGACGCCGGCGGCGGCGGCGAGGGTGAGGGCGGCGATGACGGTGTCGCCGGCGCCCGAGACGTCGAACACCTCGCGCGCGACGGTGGGGATCTGCTCGACGGGGCGGCCGTTCTCGCCGATGAGCATGCCGTCGGCGCCCATCGTGACGACGAGGTGCGCGGGGTGGAACTTGTCGCGGATGCGCGCGAAGACCGCCTCCGCCGGGAAGGCGCCGACGTCGTCGTCCAGATCGGCGAGCCTGAGCGCCTCCGCGCGATTGGGCGTCATGACCGAGAGACCAGAATACGCGATCCCCGCGCGCGGCTTCGGATCGAGGGCGATGAACATTCCCGCGGGTGCGGCGGCCTGGATGGCGCGGATGGATTCGGTCGTGACGAGCCCCTTGCCGTAGTCGGAGAGGATGACGGCGTCCGCCTCGCGCAACGCGGGGGCGAGCCGTTGGCGGATCTCGTCGGGGGCGAGGGCGAAGCGCTCGGGGCCGGCTTCGCGGTCCATGCGGCAGAGCTGCTGGCGGCGGCAGACGATGCGCGTCTTGACGATGGTTTCGTGGTTCGCGGAGACGGCGCCTTCGAGGACGCGGACGCCGCCGTCGCGGACGACCTCCACGAGGCGCCGCCCGCTCGGATCGTCGCCGATCCAGCCGAAGAGCGTGGCGCTGCCGCCGAGGGCGGCGATGTTGAGCGCGACGTTGGCGGCGCCGCCGGCCGTGAAGGTCTCGTGCGAAACCTTCACCACGGGCACCGGCGCCTCGGGGGAGATGCGCGAGGCGTCGCCCCAGACGTAGTTGTCGAGCATCGCATCGCCGATGACGAGGATGCGCTTGCCCTGGATGGCCTGCAGGATGGCCTCGAGCGTGTCAGGTCTCTGGATCATGTGGAAGATCGAACGAGTTCTGGAAATAGCGTCATTCTACTGGATGGCCATCGCCGCCGCAAGCGCCAACTGCCGACCGTAGTCGGTCGGTCAAGTCGCCGGGGTGTAGCGTCAACACGCTCAAAATCGGATGTGAAACAGTCCCGTCGCCTTGACCGATAGTGCGTAGAGTGTGTGGTGAGTAGTTTCCGCTGGGGCTCTGCCCCAGCCCCCGGTAGGACTGGAGTCAACGGGGTCTGGGGTGCCCCCAGCCACAACTCCTCACCATGCTCCACTCACTTCTCACTG
>JAAZAI010000098.1 GCA_012514445.1 Lentisphaerota bacterium | reverse complement strand
GTGTTCACCGCCGCCGAGGGGCGGGTTTCGCGGGCGAAAGCCCGCCGCCAAAGCCGCCGCCGCCCAGCCCGCGGACGTCCCGCAGCGCTTGAAGCTGCGGCACCTGCGAGATGAGCTGCTCCGCGTTGCGCCCCCCGTGCTTCAAAGCGTAGTCGACGGCGCTGCGAGCCTTCTCGCGTTGGCCGCGGTCCACGCAGATCTTCGCGTAGTGGACCCAGGCGCGCCAGTCGCTCGGCACGCGCGGGAGATAGGCCGTGAGCGCGTTCTCGACACCCCGGACGTCGCGCGCGGCCGTGTAGGCCTCGTAGATCTTGCGGAGATCGGCGTTGGCGACGAAGGCGGGGTCCTTGAAACGAGCCGTCGGAATGGCGTTGAACAGCTCGACGGCATCCGGAACCAGCCCGTTCGTGTAGAGCAGCAATCCTGCCTTCACGGCGAACGCCGGCGTCATGTCGGGCTTCTGCATGCGTTCGCGGATCGTCTGCGCCGCGAGCTGGGACTGGCCGACGACCGTGTGCGCCGACGCCAGTCTCAACGTGTCCGCGTCCGAGAGGCCGCCTTCCATGGTCTTGCGGCTCGACAGGCGCTCGACGTCGTCCATCGCCTGCTTCAAGCTCCTGATTTCGGCGATCGGGATCTTGGTGTTGTTCGGATCCAGATCCTGCAGCAGCTCGAGCATCCGCAGCGACTCCTCCACCCGGCGCTGGGGCAGCAGCACCTCCTGGATCAGCCGCAGGTTCGCCTCGGGGCTGTAGACGTAGAGCATGCGGGCCTCCTGGAAGGCGCGCTCCGCGGGCTCCAGCATCCTGCGTGTCGAATACGTCCCGGCGATGGCGCCGCGGAGCTTCGAGAACGACTTGCGGGCGACGAAGTCGCGGGGGTACTTCGGGTCGTTGAGCAGCCGGCGGGCGTACCAGTCCCAGAAGTCCATGTCGTCGCGGACGGTCGCCGGCGTGTAGTTCAACGGCTCGTGGTGGATCTTCATGATCAGTCCGTGCGGCGTGAGGTACGGGTACATCCAGCGGATGGCGTAGCTCTCCTCGACGTAGAAGTCGTGGCGGTCGCGGTTCTTCATGAAGATCTGCTCCGTGAGGATGCCGTTGATCTCCATCACCGCCAGCGCGCCATTGACCTGCACGCGTCCGCCTTCGTAGGTGATGCCGCCCATGTCCTGGCGCCGTCCGGCCTGCACGTCCTCGACGTAGATCTGGAACGCCTTCGAGTTGTCGTCGAGCGTCGGCATCCAGATCTGATCCGCGTACAGGAACCGCATCGTGTCCATGTACGTGTTGTCCGCGAGCGCGTTCTGCGTGATCAGGAAGACGTCGGGGCGGACTTTCGCGGAGTAGATCATGTACGTGGGCACGAAGCGCCCGGGATCCGTGCCGCCGTAGAACACGGCGTTCGTCGTCATGGCGGGAGGATACGACGGATTCGGCAGCGGCTCCTCGTCGGGCGAGAGCTCCTCGACGATGGCCTCGGCCCCGCGGAGCTGGTAGTTGCCGAACTGCCAGCCGAAGTCGTGCCCGTTCTGCTCGGCGCCGCCCATCGTGTCGACGAGCCGCTCGTTGAAGTAGTTCTCGTGGATCGGGATCAGCGGCGTGAGCAGCACGGCGCCGACGAGCCCCAGGCACAGCGGCCGCCAGCGGCGGAACTCCGCGAGGCAGTAGGCCAGCCCGTAGCCGATCCAGATCGCGAAGATGCCATGGGAGGAGATGAACTTCACCTTCTGGATGAAGTTGTCCTGGATGTCGTACTTGGGGTTCGCCAGCGCGATCAGCACGAGGCTCATCATCAGGAAGCCCGAAATCGTCGCGATGTGCCAGCGCTGCGACACGTCGGTGATCTCCAGCGAGAAGGACTCGCTGCGCGTCCAGGCCGCCAGCGCGAGCAGCCCGACGCCCGCCAACCAGACCGCGAAAAGCAGCAGCGAAAGCCCGTAGACCTTGATCGCGTAGAGCGCCGTCATGCCGGACGCGGGCGCATGGACGTCCATCGCCTCGAGCACCGTCTCGGCACCGGCGTTGCAGAAGCCCATCGCCACCGCCACCACCACGAACGCGATCACCAGGCCGGCGAGCCCGGCGACGAGCCGCGCGGAATGGGCCGCCTTCGCGTCCTGGACCTTGCGCACCAGCGTGACGACCTGCGAGACGAGGATCGCGTGCGCGCCGGCGAACGCCGCCAGCAGCACGACGCCGACGAGCAGCTTGTCGATGCGCAGCGCGTCGAGGCCGACCCCGAACACCTTGTCCGCGGCCACCAGCGCGGCGGCGGCGCCGACCACCCAGACCATCGGCTTCGTGACGCCGATCTTCTGCGTCCCGCCGGCATTGACGCGCCAGACGGCGAACGGCAGGAAGCCCAGCGGCGCGAGGATCAGCGTGAACTGCATGCGCATGTCGGCGAAGTAGGCGCCGAGCTGCTTGACGAAGAGCGGCGAGAACATCGTGGTCGGCGCGATCTTCTCGTACTGGCCGCGGCTGAGCGCGTGCTTGAAGCCCTCCCACGTGCGCGGATAGCCCCAGTTCATCGGCGGATTCGTGTCCGAGCTGATCGGCATGTAGCCGTAGAACGCCACGCCCAGCTCCGCCGCGAACACGGTCAGCGAGACGGTCCGCCCGTGCGGCAGCAGCAGCCACGCCAGGGCCGGGAAGACGAAGTTCAAGGCCACGTAGAAGGCGAACGCCCCGCTGTGCGGATGCGTGAGCCCCAGCAGCGCGCCCTTGCGCAGGAACAACCCCATGGCGAGCTGCACGCCCGTCACCGCGACGGCGTACCAAAGTCCCGCCGGCGTGAAGAGCGAGAGGACGAAGAGCGCCACGATCCCGCCCAACAGCACGAACGTCGGCGCCGCCCAGTTGAAGAGCGCCTCCTCGGGCGCGTCCATCCATTCCGACGGCGTCGGCGCCGTGGGCACGTTGGCGCAGACGATCAGCAGCGCCAGGGCGGCGACCGCCAGCACGCCCATCGCGCCGTAGCGCATCGTCGGATACCCCTCCTCCTTCTCCAGCCGCGCGCGGTGCTTCGCCTGCCACCCCAGAAACGCCGCCGCCAGCACGAAGAGCGCTCCGAAGCCGATCGCCGCGACGTAGAACCCGGTGTCCACGACGCCGGAGGACGTGGCGGCCGCGCCAAGGGGCAGCTTGTGCTTCGGGAACCCGGGCTGCGACACCTGGGCGCCCAGCTTCATCACCCCCGCCGTCAGGATAAACGGGATCATCAGCAGCAGGAAGTCGCGGAACAGCTCGATGTCCTGGAGCATGATCACGATCACCAGCGGCAGCATCGCCAGCAACAGCACCTGGTAGTTCGTGAGTCCCAGGCCGAAGACGAACGCCGTGATCCACAGCACCTTCTCCGTCGGCCGGCACATCCAGCGGTACGTCAGCACGTAGATCAGCATCAGGAACAGCGCGTTGAGCGTGTAGACCTCGACGATCGTCGCCTGCGACCACATGACCGGCGAGAACGCGAAGACGAGGCTCGACGCCACGCCGGCCGTCCAGCAGATCGCGTCCAGAAGGCCGCCGCCCCCGGCCGACCGGCCCTCGGCCTCGTCGCGCGACTTGAGGATGTCCGCGCTCGTCCGGGTCACCAGCATCGCGGTGAGGCCGCAGGCGACGGCGCCGAAGAAGCCGGACATCACGGCGATCGCCCACGCGGGATTGGGCTGCCCGCGGAAGGTCACGAAGCCCAGCGCGCGCGAGAACACCCACGCGCACATCGTCCAGAGCGGATAGCCCGGCGGATGCGGCACGCCCAGATAGTCGCCGGCCACCGCCAGCTCGCCCGCGTCCTCCAGCGTCACGCTCGGCGCCGCCGTCAGGAAGTAGACGATGAAGGAGAGGATGGCGCCGGTCCAGAACGAACCCCAGTCGAGCCGCCGGAAGAACGGCCCGGGTTTCGTGGTCAATTCGCTTTCATTCATGGTGTCGTTTCACGATTCCGCTCGCGAGAAGGTTGTGTGCGGGCCGTCCGCGCTTCAGCGCGCCGCCCAGTCCTCGGCCGCGCGGCCGCGCGGGCGGCGCCGGAACCGGTTGCGCCAGGCCAGGCGCCAGACCATCCAGAAGGCCTCCCGGGCGATCGCCTTGCTCAGCTTCGAATAGCCGGCGCGGCGGTCCTCGAACACGATCGGCACTTCGCCGATCCGCCAGCCCGCCATCCAGGCCGTGTACGACATCTCGATCTGGAACGAATACCCGTTCGAACGGATGGCGTCCAGATCGATGCTCTCGAGCACGCGCCGCGTGAAGCACTTGTAACCGCCCGTCGGGTCGGAGACGGGCAGGCCCGTGACGAACCGCACGAACTTGCCGGCGAACATGCTGATGAGCAGGCGGTTGAGAGGCCAGTTGATGACCCGGATGCCGCACTTGTAGCGCGTCCCCAGCACGAGGTCGCCGCGACTCGCCTCGTCGAGGAAGACCGGAATGCAGGCGGGGTCGTGCGAACCGTCCGCGTCCATTTCGAAGAGGAGGTCGTAGCCGCGCTCAAGCCCCCATTTGAAGCCGGAGATGTAGGCGCGCCCGAGGCCCGCCTTCTCCTTGCCGTGCAACACGAAGATCCGGTCGTCCGCCGCGGCCATCTTGTCGAGCAGCTCGCCCGTCCCGTCCGGCGAATTGTCGTCGACGAACAGGATGTGCGCCTCCGGCGCGTGCTTGTGCACGGCCGTCGAGATGGGCCCCACGTTCTCCCGTTCGTCGTAAGTCGGTATGATGACGAGTGTTTTGGCTTGCATGGGGCGCATTTTATCAGAATGCAATGCATGGCGCAAGCCGCACAACGGGCCGCAAAATGGGGGCAAAATGGGGGCGGTAATCCACGGCATTTTTTTTGTCGCGAGCTTCCTTTGTCGTAATCCTTGTCGTAATCTTTGTCGACCCAACGATTCTTCTTAATCGAAACTTGTCCCTGGGGACTAGCGACTAGGGACTGGCGACTCAATCGGGCAGGAGGACTCCTGCCTGCGGGTCTCGACAGCTCGCTTTGTCCCCTAAAGCCGATAGCCCCTGTAGCCGGCCTCGTCGAGACCGGACGATTCCGGGGTCGACGACCCCGGCTACAGCTGCCGTCTCGCTCTACGCGCGGCGCGAGCAGCAATTCGCAATATGGCCGGGAACCAAGGGAACGGCGCGCTCGGAGATCGCGCCCGAAATCACAGCCAAACGGGGGGTTTACGAGGTAGGGCGGGCTCTCCGAGCACGCCGCTGCGAAGCAGGGCCGGCCATATTGCGAATTGCTGCGGCGCGAGTGACATCGTTGACGCGGCGATTGCATTCGTGCGAAAATCGCCAGTTACAGTCACATCTGTTTCGACAGGTTCGCGCGAAGCCAGGCGGAAGCCTCGCGATCCCCGGGGGCTCCGCAAGCACGCATGCATAGCCTGGGGGCGCGGAGCTTCCGCTCCGCCCCGTGTGCGAGGCGGAAGCCTCGCGGTCCCAGGGCTGCACGACCTTGGCGGCAATCTCTTGCCGCCATCGCTTTCGACACGAACGAGCGGGCTTTCAATCGCATCTCCGTTGTAGGACGGGATGACGGGAGAGGAAACTTGATACTGGAAACTGGAAATTGGAAACTTGGGTTGAAGACAGGATGACAGGATTGACAGGAGGGGAAACTGGAAGCTCGAAACTGGAAACTTGGGTTTCGGGGTCTGGTCGCTTGTCGTCAGGCATCGACAGGCCTCGACGGACCGACAGGTGCGGGTCGGGGCACGCGAACCCCTGTTGCTCTGTCGTCCTGTCGTACTGTCGCTCATCCCCTTGCTTCATGGCGTCATTCTACAGCTTTCGCACGGTTCGCTCAACTGCGGATTCGACTCCGCTCGGTTCCAGTTCATTCGGCAAGAAGCGAGAGCGAGTGGCTGACGACCGAGGCGGTCGTAGGTGTAGGCGACATCCGGGGTGGTGTCGGAGTAGTCAACGCCTGTAAGCTGACCGGCGGCATTGTAGGCGTAGGCGGTTGTGATGCCTCGCGCCCACGTGCGACTGGCGAGCTTGCCGTCGGGGGTGTACGTGTACGACGGGCCTTTGCCGCCTGCCTGTTCGGCAGACAGGTCGTCGTAGAGCTTCTGAACGAGCAAACCCGTGGCAGGGTCGTAATCCCAACGGGTGACATCGAGGGAGGGATGGTCGAACGAATCCACGGTGGCGGGGTCGAGGGT
>JAAZAI010000097.1 GCA_012514445.1 Lentisphaerota bacterium | reverse complement strand
GGGAAGCGGATGGCGACTGACGATTCCCAGCAGGATGTCGTAGATTCCACAGACCTTCCGCCGAAGCTTGATCTCAGCCTGCGTGGCTCCGCAGGCAGAGACCGGCAGTTGGAAGCCCGGGCACCAGTCCGCCGCCTTGCCCAGATGCGGCAGCACCTGCGCGACCAGGGCGATCTCCGCCCGGTAGGCGATCATCTTCACGATGTCCACGAGCCTCTTGCCGGGCGTCTTGAGCGCGGTCGGACGCTGATCCTCGGGCAGATCCGAGAGCTTGATCTTCCGGGGCGTCTGGCGGCGTTGCAGGAGCAGCCCCACCGCCGCGGCGACGCGCTCGTCGGGGCGCGTGCAGGCCACGCCCATGCCCGCGGCCGCCTGCGCGTCGGCTCGGCTTCGCTGGGACTTGTCCGCCGCAGGAGCCCCGGCGCCGCGCGCCTCCCGCGCGAGCCGCTCTACCCGTCCCGCCGCAACGGCCTTGCGCAGCGTGGATTCGCCGACGCCCGCCTCCCGGGTCGCCTCCGGAATCGACAGCCCCTGGGCGAGGAGCGCTTCGCACTCGAGCGTCTTCGGCTGCGTCAGCACCGGGCTGCGGCCTCTGGCGGGGGGCCGGAAGAAACTCGCGGCGCCGCCGCCTTGCTAAAGCGCTGTCCTGGTTTGTTGGTGAAAACCGGGAGTGTCCGCCATGCCGCCTTATTTGTCACGCGAAAAAGGCGACGGAAAGTGCCAAGCCCGTTTCCGGGAAAGCCCCTCAAAACTCGTCCGAGGCCAAGAAGTCTGAGATTATGATTACGCTTTCGCAATAACCATGATTTCATTTTCGCGCAAATCTATTTGCGTTTTCGCGACTAATCGTCTACACTGTTCAGCCCGAAACCCACCCCTAGGCCAAAACGATCCAGAACGGAGGGAAGCTCCATGCACGATCTCATTCCCCGGTGGATGAAATTCCGCGTCGAAAAAGCTCTCAAAGTGCGACGCATCGTCAATCTCGCCGGCGTCCGCCAGTCGGGAAAGACAACCTTGACCCGGCAATTGCTGGACATCGAAGCCGTCTTCCGAACCCTCGACAACCCGCAGCAACTGCGATCCGCGCTCGAGGATCCCGCCGGATTCATCAAATCCGACGCGGCCACGCTTGTCATCGACGAACTGCAAAAAGCCCCGATTCTCCTGCCGATGATCAAGATGGCCGTCGACCTCGATCCCCGGCCCGGGCGATTTCTTCTGACCGGCTCGGCAAATGTGACGGATCTGCCTGCCGTGGCCGAAAGCCTGGCCGGCCGCGTCAGCACCCTCCAGCTCCGGACGCTCGCAGTCGGCGAAGTCCGACTCAGGCCCCCGCTGTTCCTTCGCAACGCCTTCGACCGGACGTTCCCCGAGCACGGTGCCAACGACGACCGAGCCGACATTCTTCGACTGGCATTCCAGGGCGGCTATCCCGAAACGCGGATGCTTGATGAACCCGATCGCCTCGACTGGATGCACGACTACCTCGAAGCCATCCTTTCACGCGACCTGTTCCATCTGGCCAACATCCGACGGCACGACGCGCTGCGTCAACTCGTCGACATCCTGGCCTCGTGGTCGGCCAAATACCTGAACCTGGCGGAAATCGGAGCCGCCATCGGCGTCGCCCGCCAGACGCTCGACAGCTACGTCGGCGCGCTTGAAAAGCTCTACCTCTTCGAGCAGATTCCGTGCTGGATCACCGCGGACTACGAGCGCGTCGGCCGCCGCTCGAAATGGTTCTGCACCGATTCCGGCCTCCTTTCGGCCATTCTCCGCTGGAGATTCGACGACATCCTCGACGATTCGGATCGCAGCGGCAAGCTGATGGAGACGTTCGTCTTTCATGAACTCGCCGCGCTCGCCGATCTCGAGCACTTCAACCTCTTCCACTATCGCGACCGCGCCCGGCACGAAGTTGATTTCATCGTCGAGAACGATCACGGCGATCTCCTGGGCATCGAAGTCAAGACCGGCAGCCAAGTTCGCAAGGACGACTTCAAGCATCTCTATTGGTTCCGGGACAACATCGCCGCCAAGCGGAAATTCACCGGAATCGTGCTTTATACCGGCCCGCACACCGCATCTTTTGCCGATGACATGAAAGCCGTGCCCGCGTCGGCACTCTGGCAATGAGCACGGCAAAAACTCCCACATCCCCACAAACTCACGCACTCACATACGCATCCGCCGCGGAGCCTCACCGACTGGAGACGACGGCGCTCGACGGGACGATGAGCACGGGGCAGAGGGCCTTGCAGGCCACTTTGCCAGCCACGTTGCCGAGCAGCCAGCGGCTGAAGGCGCCGCGGCCCTGGCGGCCGAGGATGATCAGGTCGACGCCCTCCTCCTCGGCGAATTCGAGGATCGTCTTGGCGGCGGCGCCGACGCGCATCTCGACCCGGAACGGCAAGTCCGCCGGCACGCGCGGACGGTAGACCGAGTCGATCTTCGCATCGATGTCGGCGCGCGCCTTCGCGTCCATGTCGCCGACCTCGTAGATGTAGCCTTTCCAGAACTGGGCGTCCGGCTCCGGGATCACATGCAGCAGGCAGAGCGCGCAGCCGGTGTTGCGGATCGCGGCGTCGACGGCGAAGTCGAACGCGAAGTCCGCGTTGTCGGAGAAATCCGTGCAGAACAGGATTTTCCGGTAGTGGCCTCGGCGCAGGTCGGATGGATCCATGGCG
>JAAZAI010000096.1 GCA_012514445.1 Lentisphaerota bacterium | reverse complement strand
CGATCAACGTGACGCGGGCAAACGTCCAGCGCGTGCTGGGCGTGAAATGAACAACAACAGGAGAACGGCAAGATGAGAACGAAAAGGAAGAGAACAAAAGGGGCGGTATCGTGGGTGACGTTCAACATCAACGACCACGTCTACGTGAAGCTCACCGAGTTCGGGCATGAATGCCTGCGAAAGAATCACGAGGCACTGTGGGCGGGTTCCATATGCGTGAACGCCCCGGCCTATACGCCGCCGCAAGAGGACGCCGAAGGATGGTCGCGTTGGCAGCTTTGGCAGCTCATGCAGGCGTTTGGCCCGTACATTACGCTTGGAGAAATTCTTCCGTTCGAGACGACAATTAGAATCGAAAAAGCAAACCTTTCGCAGACCTGGCACCGATGGTGAGCAGGACCAAACACAACAGGAGAACAGCAATGAGCAACGAAGAGAAGATCATGCAGAAGGAAATCGTGGAACTGGCGGGGAAGCTGGCGGACTACGCCGCGCGCAAGGGGTGGAGCCTGACTAAACTGTGCCGGGAGTACCCCGGCCTGGGCAGCGACAGGACGTTCCGCGACCTGTGCGCGGGCACCCTCGCGGGGTACGACGAGGCGGCGCAACTGCGCAACCTCCGGGCGGCGTGGACGCTCGTCGAGGAGGTGGCGGGGGACTCGGCCATCGAACAGGTGTTCGAGGATCTGTCCACCGTGCAGGCGCTGCGCCGGGCATGCCTCGCGGCGATGAAGAGCTGGGGCAGCAACCGCGTCGTCATCGTCCAGGGGGCGAGCGGCACGGGCAAGACGACGGCTCTGCGCATCATCGCGGGGCGCTACGGCGAGCGCGTGGCGGTGTGCGAGGCGGCGGACGTGTGGAACGACAAGCCCTCCGCGATGCTCGGGGCGATGCTCCGCGCGCTCGGGCACGACGGCAACCTGCCGCTGGGCGCGATGGCGCGGATGGAGGAGGCTCAAAAACGCCTCTCGATCTCGCGCCGCTGCATGGTCGTGGACGAGGCGCATCACATGGGGCCGAAGTGCCTCAACACGATCAAGACGCTGGTGAACACCACGCCGGGGGAGTTCGTCCTGGTCGCGATCCCGACGCTGTGGGCGAAGCTGGAGAGCGCCGCCTACCAGGAGGCGCGGCAGCTCAGCACGAACCGCCTGAGCGAGCGCGTGCGCATCTCGCTCACCGAGCGCGACATCGCCGCCTACCTCGGCATGGCCGTCCCGGCGCTGGCCGGAGACGAGAAGCTCGCCCGCGCCGCCGCCAAGCTGATCCGTCCGCCCGCCGAGGCGGCTGGCAACATGGCTTTCGTGCGCGACGTGGCGCGGCTCATGCCCGCCGCGCCGACCATCGAGGACGTGGCCGAGGCGATCAAGGGCGCGGCGGCGAGGAGGTAGAAACTGGAAACTTGAAACTGGAAACTGGAAAGGAAACAGAGACATGAGAAAATCAATGAAGAAGCTGGGGACGACGATCACGACGGACGAGGATCTGGAGAACGCGCTGGGGCGGTACGCGGAGGCGATGCTCCAGCACGAGGCGCTGACGGTCGATCTGGAGGAGCGCGTCCGCCAGGTGCGGGCCGAGTACGAGGAGCGGTTCGCGCCACTGGCCGCGACCGGCGAGGCGATCCTCAAGGACATGGCGGCGTGGGCCGCGCTCAACCCGGAGCGGTTCGCGGAGAAGAAGAGCCTGGAGCTGCTGCACGGCACGGTGGGGTTCCGCACGGGCATGCCGCGCGTGGCGCTGGAGCGCGGGCGCAAGGAGGAGGACGTGGTGGAGGAGATGCTGGAGGCCGGGGACGCGGAGGCGTACCTCCGCCGCGTCGTGGAGCTCGACCGCCAGCGGATCATCGCCGCGTGGCTGGGTTCGGACGGCGCCGCGGCGTCGGCGCACCTGGAGCGCTTCGGGATCAGCGTCAAGCAGACGGAGCGGTTCTACGCGGAGATCAAGC
Source organism: Lentisphaerota bacterium (assembly GCA_012514445.1). Classification (GTDB taxonomy): domain Bacteria; phylum Verrucomicrobiota; class Kiritimatiellia; order RFP12; family UBA3636; genus JAAZAI01. Next base: position 419 of record JAAZAI010000096.1, on the reverse strand, counting down.
GAGAGGAGGCGGCGTCATGAGCGCGGTGGCGATGAGGATGGACGAGCGGGCGATCGCCGGGCAGTCCAGCCAGATCCTGACGAAGGCGCAGGTGCGCGACCTGATCCTCGCCGCGCAGACGGCGTGGAAGGTGCAGCGCAAGCTCGGGCTCGCGGACGAGCCGTTCGACGCGTGGCGAAAGGCGGCGCTGCACGACGCCTGCGGGCGGCAGTCCTTCCGGGATATCAGGCAAAGCGAGTACGGCCACGTGCTTCACACGCTGCTCACGCTGGCGGGGCGCAAGCCGGCGTCCCGCCCGGCTGCGGTCAAGCCGCCGCGGGTGGACGAGGCGACGCGGGCGCGATGGGCGCTCGACCAGGAGTGCATCAAGCAGGCCGAGGCGTTCGGGAGCTATCCCGGCGCGAAGGCCTACGCGGATG
>JAAZAI010000095.1 GCA_012514445.1 Lentisphaerota bacterium | reverse complement strand
GAAGAAGACGCGATCGTCGGCCGCCGGCCAGATCCGGCACGTCGGCACGCCTTCCGGCACCATCCCCGTCAGGGCGTCGACGATCACGGTGACGCCCTTCGCCGCCGCCAGGAACGTCCGGCTGCGGAGGGGGTGGGAGAGTCCGGGCGGGAAGGGGTCTGGACCGCCGCCCGTGCGCGCCTGGGCGAAGACCCGGTCGCCGAGAAACGCCCGGGCGACTTCGTCCTCGTTGTCCTCGAGGTGAACGAAGGTGCCGCCCGAGATGAAGGACTTGACGGCCTCGTGGAACTGCGCGACGATCGTCCGCGGCGTCCAGGCATGGAAGACGTCGATCCCCCGACCGTTCCGGAACAGGCGTCCTTCGGCGCCGGTGGCCTGCACCTCCGGGAAGGTCAGCGCCCGGAAGGGCTCGTCTTCGCCGGGGTTCGCTTCGCCCGTCGGCGCGGCGACGACGCAGTCGTGCCCGAGCGCCGCGAGTTCGCGTGCCAGACTGGCGGCGTGGAATCCGCTGTTCGTGTTGTGGCGGGTGTAGAGGGCGATCAGGATGTTCATCGCAGCAGTCCTCCGGGCCCCATGGCGAAATCGGTTCTGCCGGCGAGGAAATTTGGGTTGGAGAACGGGTCTCCCTGGAGGATCATCTCCTCCCATCGATCGAGCAGGAGCATCCGGTCGGTGTAGTCGTAGTAGGCTCCCCGCGTTTTCGATTCGTGATGGACCAGCTTGACCGAGCCGGCGTAGCGGTTGGCGAAGCCCGCGCGGCGGAGGCGCAGGCAGAGGTCGACGTCCTCGTAGTGGTGGCGGAACCGTTCATCGAAACCCCCGATCTCCCGGAATTTGTCGGCGGAGACGAGCAGGCAGGCGGCGGTGACGACGGAGACCTCGCGGTCGCAGCCGATGATGCCGTGGTAGAAATCCGAGATCGCGCGGAAATGCCGGAAAAGGTGGTCGGCCGTGCCGCGCGGTCCGAGAACGACGCCGGCGTGCTGAACGGTCCCGTCGGGGTACGTGAGCAGCGCGCCGACTGCGCCGACGCCGGGCTGGGAGGCGTGGAGGCGCATCCGTGCGATCCAGTCCGTCTGGAGGATTTCCGTGTCGTTGTTCAGGAACAGCAGGTACTCGCCCTTCGCCTCGCGGACGAGGCGGTTGTTGAAGGACGCGAAGTGGAAGGGCTCCGGCATCTCGATGCGTCGGACCGGGTGGCGCGCGAAGGCGGCCAGCGCGACGGGGTCGGTCGTCCCGTTGTCGCCGACAAGCACTTCGAAGGCGGCATCGCGCGTGATGGCGAAGAGGGAGTCGAGGCATCTGGAGACGAGTTCCCCGGCGTCTTTGCTGCAGATGATGATCGAGACAAGCCCCACCGGAGCGTCGGGCGCGGGCGCGATCTGGAGGTGATGGCGTTCGCCGACGGTGATGGCGACGCCGGGGATCCCGAGACGGTCGAGCTGGCGCTGGACGGCCTGTTGCTGGAGAGCCGGGATGTTGCGTTTGGCGGAGAAGGACGACGCCGTCGAGCCGCGCGTCGCGCGCCAGTGGTAGGCGATGCGGGGGACGTGCACGACTCGGCGCGCCTTTTCGGTCAGACGCAGCGCCAGCTCGAAATCCTGGACGCCGTCGAACGCCGGGTCGCAGCCGCCCGCCTCGCGGACGAGCTCGGTGCGCACGACGAGCAGGTGTCCGAGGTACATGATCGAACGGAAGAAGGCGGGTGACCAGCCGGGCTTGAAAAACGGCTTGAAGCGAAAGCCACGGTCGGTGATCTTGTCCTGGTCGGTGAAGACCACGTCGGCGTCGGGAGTCTCGTTGATCTTGCGGATCACGTGGAAGAGCGCGTCTTCGGCGAGTTCATCGTCGTGGTCGAGGAAGGCGATGAAGTCGCCCCGCGCCATGGCGATGCCGTCGTTCGTCGCGCGGGCGATGCCGCCGTTGACTTCCCGGCGTTCGATGCGGATGCGGGCGTCGCCGCGGGCGCAACGCGCCAGATGGCGCCGCGTCGCGCGCGAAGAGGAGGCGTCGTCGACGAG
>JAAZAI010000094.1 GCA_012514445.1 Lentisphaerota bacterium | reverse complement strand
TAGGCCAGCGCCAGGACGGAGGCGGCGCCGTAGGGCGACAACGCCACGTCGCCTTCGGCCGGCGCTGCGGCGCGGAAGAGCGCGCCGGCGAACTCCGGGTGGCGCCATTCGGGCCCGCCCAGCAGGCGCGTGGCCGCGAGGGCGCCGCCGCTGAGCAGAAGCTGCGTCATGCACCCGGAAACCACGAGCGCCCCGGCGAGGGCGACGGCCAGCTTCAACCCGAAACGATGCAACATGGCGGATCTCCTTCGCGACGATCGCGCGGCTACAGGTAGCCGTTCTGCTTGTACCAGTCGTAGGCGAGGCGCAGCCCCTCGTCGAGTCCGACCTTGGGTTCGTAGCCGAGTTCGCGCCGCGCCTTGTCGATCTTGAAGCCGCGGTTCTGGCGGTACCAGTCGACGCGGCGCGGGAACAGCGGCGGCTCGAAGGGCAGGAGCTTGAAGATCCCGGCCACGAGGAAGGAGAGCCAGTACATCGGGTAGAACGGCAGGTGGATCATGCGGCACTTCACGCCCATGATGTCGGCGATCTTCTGCACGATCTCCTTGATGCGGAAATACTCGCCGTCGGCGATGAGGTACGTCTGCCCCTTCGACTCAGGGCGCTGCACGGCGAGCGTGAAGGCGTCGCAGAAGTTCTCTACGTAGACGGGGTGGTAGAACGCGGTGCCGGGACCGAAGAACGGGAACCAGCCCTTCTTCACCTGCTTGTAGAGCATCAGGAAGCGGCCGGGGTCGCCGGGCCCGTAGAGCGCGGTGGGGCGGAGGATCGTGATGTCCATGCCCTTGTCCATGAAAGCCTGCGCCACCTTTTCGCCCTCGTACTTGGTGTACTGGTAGTAGTCCTCGGGCTTGATCGGGGAGGTCTCGTCGCCGGGGACCGGCGGGTTTTGCGCAAGGCTCTCGATGTTGCCGTGGACGCCCTGGGTGCTGCAGTAGACCACTTTCTTCACGCCGGCCTCGCGGCAGATCTCCAGCAGGGAGCTCATGGCGTTGATGTTGGTGTTGTCGTATTCGGACTTGGGCACGTTGATCTTGCGGAAGGCGGCCGCGAGGTGGTAGACCGCGTCGCAGCCCTCGACCGCCTTCTTGAGCGCGGCGGGATCGGTAACCGAGCCGATCGTCACCTCCGCCCCGAGCTTCTTGAGCTCGTCGAGCATGATGCCCTCCTGGTTGTCGAGCACGACGGCCTTGTTGCCTTCGCGCAGCACGTGCTTGACCAGATGGCTGCCCGTGAATCCCGTTCCGCCCGTGATCAGAATCTTCATTTTTCCGTCTCCTGTGCGTCCTTGTCGTCGTTTGAATTCGTCGTCGCGCGCGCCATGCGCACGATCACCGGCGTCCCCCACAGCCGCGTGAGGCCCAGTGCGCGGCAGAGTCCCTCCGCCGCCGCCGAGACCGCCCGGCACTTGAGCGCCCGGTGCACCACCATCGGCAGGAAGAACTGGGCGAAGCGCCCCGTCTCCCCGTAGCCGGCCGCCGCGAAGGCGCGGCGCACCTCCTCGTGCCGGAAGAGCCGCCACGTGCGCGTGTTCCTCTCGTACTTCTTCTTCGCCTTGAACAGCGCCGGCGCGGCGGCGTTGAGACTCTGCCCCGTGGGGTAGTCCGTGACCACCGGGCCGCGGGACACGCGGCACATCTCCGCCACGAGCCGCTCCCACTGGCCGCAATGCGTGAGCATGCGCACGGCCACGACGGCGTCGAAGCTGCGGTCCGGATAGGGCAGCGCGACGACGTTCCCCACCTCGAAGCCGCACGCCCCGGAATCGACGAGCCCCGCGATGCGGTGGCGGCACGAGGGCGCGCTGCCGATCACGTGGACGCGGTAGCCCTCGCGGCAGAGCGGCTCGGCGAGCTGCCCATGGCCCCCGCCGACGTCCAGCACCGCGGCGCCGCGCGGCACGGCGGCGGCGAGCAGCTTGAGCACGCCGCGCTCCTGCATGCCGAGCATCCAGGCGCCGACCTTGCCGCAGAAGCGCGTGGCGTAGTCGTCGTTCGAAGTCTCGATGTCGGCCGTCTCGGGAAACGGAGGAACGGCCCCTCCTGCGTTTTCGGCTTGTGGTTCGGTCATGAAGTAGAGAGTTTATCCTGCCTTGCGCCGGAATGTCCAGCGGTTTTCGGGGCTTCGCTTCCCGCAAAGTCCTTGCCACGCGTTTCGGAAACTGCTATATGTACACGCCCATGAAACTGGGAGACACGAGCGAAGAGAGTATGGAAGCCCGCGGCGCGGACCCGCGCGTGGCAGCGGAAACCGCCCGCCGCCGGACGTTCGCGATCGTCTCGCACCCGGACGCGGGAAAGACCACGCTGACCGAGAAGTTCCTGCTCTACAGCGGCGCCGTGAACCTGGCCGGCTCGGTCACGGCCCGCAAGAACCAGCGCGCGACCACCTCCGACTGGATGGAGCTGGAGAAGCAACGCGGCATCTCCATCAGCTCGACGGTCCTGCAGTTCGAGTACCGGGGCTTCTGCATCAACCTGCTCGACACGCCGGGCCACAAGGACTTCTCCGAAGACACGTACCGCGTGCTCACGGCCGTCGACGCGGCGGTGATGGTGGTCGACGCCGGCAAGGGCATCGAGAGCCAGACGCTCAAGCTCTTCCAGGTGTGCCGGCAGCGGGGCGTGCCCATCTTCACGTTCATGAACAAGATGGATCGGCCGGCGCGCGATCCGCTGGAGCTGCTGGACGAGCTGGAGCGGGTGCTGGGCATCGGCGCCTATCCGGTGAACTGGCCGCTGGGCGCGGGCATCGACTTCCGGGGCGTCTGGGACCGCCGGAGCAAGATGGCGCACCTCTTCGAACGCACGCCCGGCGGGCAGTACCGCGCGCCAGTGGCCACCGCCGGCCTTTCCGACCCGGTCGTCCGCGACCGGCTCAGCCCCGGCGTCTACCAGACCGTGTGCGAGGAAGTCGAGATGCTCGACGGGGCCGGGGCGGAATTCGATCCGGACGCCGTGCTCGCGGGCAAGGTCACGCCCGTCTACTTCGGCAGCGCCCTGAACAATTTCGGCGTCCAGCTGCTGCTCGACGGATTTCTCGACCACTCCGGCCCGCCCACGCCGCGCCAATCGCGCTCCGGGAAGGCCATCGCCCCGTCGCACCCGGCCTTTTCGGGCTTCGTCTTCAAGGTCCAGGCCAACATGGATCCGCTCCACCGCGACCGCGTCGCCTTCGTGCGCGTCGTCTCCGGACGCTTCGAGCGGGACATGCGCGCGCTGCACGTCCGCACGGGCAAGACGCTCCGGCTCGCCGGGGCGACCCGCGTGTTCGGCCGCGACCGCGAAACGGTGGACGAGGCCTATCCCGGCGACGTGGTCGGCATCGTCGGCAAGGACACGTTCGCCATCGGCGACACCCTGACCGAGGACCCGGAGATCGTCTACGACGAAATCCCGCGCTTCGCCCCCGAATGTTTCGCCATCATCGAGAATCCGACCCCCTCCGCGTTCAAGCGCTTCCGCAAGGGTCTCGACCAGCTCCTCCAGGAGGGGGTGATCCAGCGCTACGAGCTGCCCGACCTGGCGCGCAAGGTGACGCTCCTCGGCGCCGTGGGTCCGCTGCAGTTCGAGATCGTCAAATTCCGCCTGGAGAGCGAATACGACGCGCCCTCGCGCATCCAGGCCGTGCCCTGGACGCTCGTGCGGTGGTTCGACCCCGACACGCGGACGGACGGGATTTCACTCCCCTCCGGGGCGCGGCTGGCCGAGGACGACCAGGGGCGGACTGTCATTCTCTTCGAGAACGACTGGGGTCTGCGCTTCTTCAAGGAAGACCATCCCGACATCCCGCTGGGCGACAGACCGGCGTCGCGCGGCAACAAGACGCACGCGGATGTCGCCGGCCAGTCGCCGGGGTTGACGTAGGAACGCCACGGCCAGCGGAACCTTACACCCGATAAAACAGGGGGTAAAATCGGCTGTAAGACATGTTTTTCGGAGATAAATCCAAATTAAGTCCTTGCGGGACAACAAGGTCCCGACGACTACCGTCGCGCCGTCGAATGCCGAATTCGAGTTAAAATACTGCTGTTGAGACGCTTGCATTTGAAAACGCATGATGCCCCGGCCCATGGGCGAAAGCAAATTCGGAGTTGAGCGGGCGAAGTGGCAGGTGCGAGCAAGCGGCTCGACTCGGACGAGTCGACCGCGAGTCGATCCCCTGTGGCCCGGCGTTCCCGGGCCCGTGGCAGGCGCCTCCTGAGTTTTCACACTGCGAGTGCCGCCGCCGCACCGGATTGTAATTTTGAACATGCTTCGAAACAAGATTGCAACCGCCGTGTCGTCGACGTCACTCGCGCCGCGCTCCGAGCGGGGCTACAGCACCCCGAGAAACACGTCGCCGAGGTCGAGACCCCTGGAAACGCGGGGATCTGCACCCGCCGTGTAGAAAAATACGAGCGCGGAGCCTCGCGATCCCAGCGCCCCGCACACCGCCGTGCAAAGTGGCGGCCGAGTCTTGTTCCCGGAATTCACGCGAGAACCTGCCCCCCCCCGGCGACTGGCCGATTACCGCCACGCCAAAACTTGACTTCCGGCGCCTGAAAAGGTTATTCTGCTGCTCATTCAACGCCGCCTCCGGGCGGCAGGAGGAGCAACGCCATGACCCCCACCCTTCTCAAAACGGCCGGCGCCTTCGCCGCCGCCGCCGCGATCGCCGCGGCGGCCGGTTGCGCACGTGAAACTCCGCCGGCCCCCGAAGCAACCCCACCCCCCGCGCCCACCGCCGCGGAAAAGAAGCAGGACACCCCCATGACCGTCACCGTCGTCATCGAAACCTCGATGGGCACCATGAAAGCCGAACTCTTCCAGGACAAGGCCCCCGTCACCGTCGCCAACTTCCTGGCCTACGCCGACGCCGGCTTCTACGACGGCACGATCTTCCACCGCGTCATCCCCAACTTCATGATCCAGGGCGGCGGCTTCACGCCGGACATGAGCCAGAAGCCCACGAAAGCGCAGATCAAGAACGAGGCGGCCAACGGCCTCAAGAACACGCGCGGCACGCTCGCCATGGCCCGCACGGACGTCGTCGACTCCGCCACGTGCCAGTTCTTCATCAACCACAAGGACAACGGCTTCCTCGACCACCAGGCGCCCACGCCGCAGGCTTTCGGCTACTGCGTCTTCGGCAAGCTGACCGAGGGTCTCGACGTCCTCGACAAGATCGCCGCCGTCCCTACTGGGCGCCATCCCGCCGGCCATGCCGACGTCCCGAGCACCCCGGTGAAGATCCTCTCGATCAAGCGCGCGGCCCAGTAGCCGCGCCCGGCTCCCCCGACCGCATCAGGAGTTCCCCATGGCCGATTCCTGCACGAAGCCCAGCGACCAGCGTCCAGACTGGGACACGTACTTCATGGACATCGCCCACGTCGTGGGCACGCGCGGCAACTGCTCGCGCCGACGCGTCGCGGCCGTGGTCGTCAAGGATCGGCGGATCATCTCCACCGGCTACAACGGCACCCCGAGGGGCGTGAAGAACTGCATGGACGGCGGCTGCGCCCGCTGCGCCAGCAACGCGCCCTCCGGGAGCGGCCTCGGGGAGTGCATCTGCTCCCATGCCGAGGAGAACGCCATCACGCAGGCGGCCTACCACGGCATCTCGACGAAGGGCGCGACGATCTACGTCACCCTCAGCCCCTGCCTGACCTGCTCGAAGATGATCATCAACGCCGGCATCCGCGAGGTGGTCTACGACGAGGAGTACGCGTTCAACGATCAGACTCGCGCACTCCTCGCCGAGGCCAAGGTCCTCTGCCGCCGGATCGAGCGGTACCAGCGCCCGGCGCTCGTCCGCTAGAACTTCGCGTTGAGCTCCAGCCGCACGGACGTGGCGCGGTCCTCCTCGGTGTCGAAGTAGTCGCCGTACTCGAAGACGTCTCCGGAGACGAGGCCGTTGAACTTCACGCCGGCGAACTCGGGCAGCGGGAAGCGGTAGACGGTGCGCACGTAGAGGCCGCGGTAGTGGTCCTCGGCGCCGGCGTCCTTTTCGACGGCGTACATCGGGCCGGCCTCGAACGTGACCGGATGCCCCTTCGCCGGGACGACGCCGATTTCGGCATGGGGGTGGAAGAGGTTCGACCAGCGGCCCACGTCGTACATGTAGATCGGGATGTCCCCGCCCGGCGGCAGGCGCCCGAAGACCGGATTCCAGCCCGTCTCCGTGCTGCCGTCGGTCGTGGCGTAGTAGCTGTCCTTGTCGCCGCTCATGTAGAGGGCGGCCAGGCGGAAGCTCGGGGTCCAGGCGACATCCGCCGCCTTGGCGACGAGCGCGGCGTAGGCCATGCCCGCGGAGATGTCGCGGGAGGCGAACGCCTCCTGCGTGCGGGGGAGCCCGGTCTCGGGGTCGGGCGCGCCGCCCACGTCGCGCGCGTCTTGCGAATCGACGCGTCCGAACTGGTAGGCGGCCTCGAGCTCGCCCGAGAGCCAGTCGTTGAACTTGGGCATCAGGCGCAGGCCAACGGTGTGGAAGTCGCGTCCGGGGAAGCGCTCGGCGCCGCCGTGGAAGCTCGTCTCCTTCTTCCAGACCCAGAAGAGGTCGATCGCGAGATTGTCCATCTCGCGGCATTCGGCGTAGACGCCGGCGCCGCCCTCGTCCATCTTCGAGTACGGATCGCCGCGGCGCATGAAGGTCATGTCGTAGACGCCGGTGGCCGTGCGCCCGACGGTCATGTCGTCGCGGTAGTGGTTCCAAGTGCCGAACACGTCCACCGTGCTCTTCTCGCCGTAGTCCAGCGTGAGCATGGCGGCGTCGAAGAAGATGGTGCGCGAACCGTCGCCGGGCGTCCCGTCGCCCAGGATCCGGTACGAGCCCTTCAGGTACTCCTGACGGCCGACCTTGAGGCCCCAGCCGTCCTCGCGCCATTGCGCGAAGAGGTTGTCGACGTAAAGCTCGTCGGGAAACTTGTTGCGGCTGTTGTTCGCGGGGGAGTTGCGGTAGCTGCGGAATTCGTTGCCGAGGCGAACGCGCAGCAGCAGCTCGTCCGCGGGGCGCAGCTCGCCCCAGACCCGCGTGCGGAAGCGCAGATATTCGTCGTACGTCGTGGTGACCGCGTTGCCGCGCGGCCAGTTGTCCATGAACTCGTAGCGCGTGCGGTTGTCGCCGCCCCAGGCGAACAGCGGCGGCCCCTCCTGCTCCACCGGCTTCTCGGCGCTCGCCGCCGCCTGCTGCCCCAGAGCGCTGCCGACTGCCAGGGCAATCGCCGCGCCGACGCTTCCAAACGCTTTTCCGTTCATCGACATTCCTTGTTGCTGATGAGGATACCGCCCGCTTCGTTTTCGTCGGCGACCCCCGCCGTCGGACACAAAACAAGGCTCGAACAAGGCGAAATCCTACAGGATGCCGCCATGCGATGCAACAAAAATGTTTCTATTGAAAAGAACAAAAAGCTAACCGCAAACTAACACGGCGGTTGTCGCGGACTAACGGCGAGATGGTTAACTGGTAGCCAACAAGAAAAACAACCAGCAAAAAGGAACAACATGAACGACACCCTCATTCGCACATCGGCCCTGGCGGCGGTTCTCGCGGGCGGCATCGTCTTCGCGGCCGGCGCGGCCCAGGACAAGCTCGTCCTCGACGGCTCGACGACGGTCGGCCCCATCGCGAAGGCCTTCGCGGAACATCTGATGCGCCAGGACCCCGCCATCAACATCACCGTCAGCGAGTCCGGCAGCGGCAACGGCGCCAAGGCCCTGCTCAACGGCACCTGCGACATCGCCAACCTCTCCCGCCACCTCAAGGGCGCCGAGAAGGAGGCCATGGAGGCCAAGGGCCTCAAGCCCGTGGCCCACGTGGCGGCCTACGACGCGCTGCCCGTCGTCGTGCATCCCTCCAACAAAGTCGGCGACCTGACGATCGAGCAGATCCGGGACATCTACACCGGAAAAATCGCGAACTGGAGGGACGTCGGCGGATTCGACAAGCCCATCGTCGTGATCAGCCGCGACACGAACAGCGGCACCTACGAGACCTTCGCCGAACTCGTGCTCGGCAAGGACGGCAAGGTGGCGAAGACGGCCGAATACGCCGGGAGCAACGGCGCGATCCGCCAGCGCGTGCAGAAGACCGAAGGCGCCATCGGCTACGTCGGCATCGGGTTCATCGACGACACGGTCAAGGTCGTCAAGGTGAACGGCGTCGCGCCTTCCGTCGAGACGGCCCTTGACAAGACATACCCGATCAACCGCGAGCTGTTCATGTTCACGAACGGCGAACCCGCCGCCGGGAGTCTCGCCGCGAAATTCCTCGGGCTCATCACGTCGAGAGAAGGCGCCGCGATGGTCGAGGAGATCGGCTTCGTCCCCGTCCCCGCCAAGAAGTAGTCCGCCATCCAGCGCACACGCTCGCCCCCCCGCCGCCGGCAGTCCCGCCGGCGGCGTTTTTCATGTGTTCGCCCACGAGACGGAAGCGGCGTCCGGATCCGAGGCGAGGTGCTTCTTGACCGTGCGCCAGTCGAGGCCGGTGCGGCGCGCGACTTCCTCGTAGCTGCGATGGCGCGTGAACAGAAGGCGGCAGTAGGCGGCCGTCAGCTCTCGGGCCGTGAGATCGCCGCGGGCCAGCGCGTCGGCGAGGCCGTCCGGGCCGTCGCCGCCTGCGGCCGGAGCGTCGCCCGCGTAGGCTCCGGTCAGCAGAATGCGGCGCACGGCCTGCTCCAGCTCGCGCACGTTGCCCGGCCAGGCGTAGTCGCGGCCGACGCCGCGGTCGAGCGCGTCCAGGACGCGGCCCGCGAGCGCCGCGTGGTCGGCGACGCGCATGCGCCGGAGGATGTGCGCCACGAGCGCCTCCAGTTCGGATGGCGCCTCCTGGAGACGGAGTCCCAGCGACGGCACCTCGATGACGTCCGAACAGAGACGGTAGTAGAAATCGTCGCGAAACGCGCCATCGCGCCGCAAACGGTCGAGGGGCTTGTTCGTGGCCGCGATCACGCGGCCTTCGAACCGCAGGACCTCGTGTCCGCCAACCGGCGAGAAGGTGCGCTGCTGGAGCACCTGCAGGAGCTTGATCTGCACGGGCTCGGCGACGTCGCCGATTTCGTCCAGGAAGATCGCCCCGTGCGGGCTGCACCGCGCGAAGACGCCCTCGTGGCGCTCGACCGCGCCGGTGAAGGCGCCCTTGCGGTGCCCGAACAGCTCCGATTCAATGAGCGATTCCGGGAACTGGGAGAGATTGATCGGCACGAAGGCTCGCGTGAAGCTCTCCGCGAAGCGTCCGGTCGCCGGGTCGAACGGGATGAAGCCCGAGCGTCCCAGCGCCGCGGCTGCCGCGCCCTTGCCGGTGCCGGTCGCCCCGAGCAGCAGCGTGGAGAAGTCCTCCATGCGGTTCCAGAGGCTGCGGACGTATTCGCGCGCGTCGTGGGTGAAGATGTTGTCCCAGAGACGCTTCCGGAGCTGCTTCATCGAGGGGCCGGCGCCGACGAGCCCGTCGCGGATGAAGTGGAAGGCCCGCCGAAGCTGGTAGAAGATCGCGACGTTCTGCGCCGCCTCCGTTCGCGGGAGCCCGAAGGCGAGGAGGTCCGAGAAGACGGACGCCGCGGCCGGGGCGGCGCAAGGCGCGTCGGCCGCCTCCTGTTCGCGGATGAGATCGTCGAGTGCGGCGGTGTGCGCATGGAAGACGCGGAAGAGGACCGCCGTCGCGACGCGGTCCCGGTCGTCATCCGCGAAGCGGGAGAGATCCGCGCGCCCCTCCGGCGCCAGCGCCGCGAGACGTTTTTCGAGTTCTGCCAGCAGCCGCGCCAGCACGTCGTCGAAGCCCGCTTCGTCCGCCACGCCCAGCGCCCGGCGATCGGCCAGAGCCCGCTCGTCCCCAAACGGATTCGTGAAAGCCGAAGCCCGCACGCGATCGAAGAACGCGCGGTCTTCCGATGCAAGGTGAAGTCGAGTTGACATGCAGTGAATGTAGCATGCAGCCGCGTCCCATGTCGATTTGAAAACAGGGGGTGCGCGTGAGTTGGCATGCGTCATGACAAGCAAATTATGTATGTTTGGCTGCATAAAATGCCTGCCTTGATTCCCGGTCTTGGAATATACGAAACGACAAGATATTGATGGATAGACACTTGCGTTTCTGATTCAAGATTGGCGCGAACCTTGCGAATGTGAACGGCAGAATCATGAACGAGGCGGAGCAGAAACCGATCCGGATGGCTCCGAGATCCCGCAGCGTTCGCAACCCAAAGGAGATTCGTCATGAACACAACACCCACCGTTTCGGCACGACGCCCGATCGCCGCGCTTTGCGCGGCCGTCCTCGTCGCGGCGCTGACCGTCCCGGACGCCACGGGCGCGGGCTTGCTCAAGCCCGTCGGCGGACGCGACGCCGGCGCGCACATCAAATCGCATCACGTCGAGGTCGTCCTCAACAACGGCTTCGCGCAGGTCGTCGTCGACCAGGTCTTCGGCAACGACTCGGACGCCGACTTCGAGGCCTGCTATTCGTTCCCGATCCCCAAATCCGCCAGCCTCTCCGAGCTGAGCCTCTGGATCGGCGGAAAGGAAGTGCTCGGCGAAGTCGTCGAGAAGGAGAAGGCCCGGCAGATCTACGACAAGCAGCGCCAGCAGGGCAAGGACGCCGCGCTCGCCGAGAAGAACGACTTCAAGACCTTCGACATCCGCGTCGGCGTCGTCCGCGCCGGCGAGGACACGCGCGTGCGCCTCGTCTACTACCAGCCGCTGGAGATCGACCTCAACGTCGGCCGCTTCGTCTATCCGCTCGCCGAAGGCGGCGTGGACGACGAGCGGATCGCGTTCTGGGAGACGGACGACCGCGTGCGCGAGGCCTTCACGTTCAAGCTTTCGCTCAAGTCCGCGTTCCCCGTCAAGGACGTGCGCCTGCCCGGCTACGACGCCGTGGCGCAGATCGCGCACGCCACGAACGAGACGGGCGTCGTCTACGACGTGCGGATCGACTCGCAGGAAGGCGGCGCCTCGCTGTCCCGCGACATCGTCTTCTACTACCGCCTCGACGAATCGGCTCCGGCCCGCGTGGAGCTGATCCCCTATCGCGCCGCGCCCGACCAGCCCGGCACGTTCATGGCCGTGATCACGCCCGCCGCCGACCTCAAGCGCATCGCCGAAGGCTGCGACTGGATCTTCGTGCTCGACCGCTCCGGCAGCATGTCCGGCGGCAAGATCGCCACGCTCGTCGACGGCGTCGGCAAGGTCCTCGGCAAGCTCTCGCCGGCCGACCGCTTCAAGATCGTGAGCTTCAACGACGGCGCCCGTGACGAAACCGGCGGCTTCGTCGCCGCGACGCCCGCGAACGTCCAGCAGTGGACCGACCGCGTCCGCGCCCTCCAGGCCGAGGGCGGCACCGCGCTCTTCGACGGGCTTCGCGAAGCCTATCGGGGGCTCGACGACGACCGCACCACGAGCGTGATCCTCGTCACCGACGGCTGCTGCAACGTCGGGCCGACGGAGCATTCGGCCTTCCTGAAGCTGCTGCGCGGCTACGATCTGCGGCTCTTCACCTTCGTGATGGGCAACAGCGCCAACCAGCCGCTCATGGAGCGCCTGGCGAAGGATTCGGGCGGCTTCTCGATGAACGTGTCCGATTCGGACGACGTCGTCGGCCGGCTGATGCAGGCCAAGATCCACGTCCTGCACGAGTGCCTGCACGACGTGCGCCTGAGCTTCTCCGGCGAGAAGGTCGTCGACCTCACGCCCGCCGCGCCCGGCAATCTCTACGCCGGCCAGCAGCTCGTGGCCTTCGGCCGCTACAACGGCCACGGCCCCGTCGAACTGAAGCTTTCCGCCAAGATCTCCGGCCAGCCGCAGGAGTGGAGCTGCACCGCCGTCCTCCCGGAGACCGATCTCGCCAACCCCGAACTCGAACGCCTCTGGGCGCTGGCCACCATCGAAGCCCGCATGGAGACGATCCGCGAGGAAGGTCTCACCGACGCCCGCCGGGCCGAAGTCGTCCGCCTCGGCACCGACTACTCGCTCGTCACGGACTACACCTCGATGGTCGTGATGGACGACGAGACGCTCGAGAACGAAGGCCTGCTGCGCCGCAACGCGCAGCGCGTCAAGACCGAGCGCGCGGCCCAGCAGCAACGCGCCGGCGCGGCGGCGCAGAGCTACCGCGTCGACAACGGCTCGACCTTCAGCGCCCCCTCCTTCGACATCGGCTCCGGCCCTGTCGGGCCCCTCTTCGCCGCCCTGGCCGCCTGGATGGCCCGCCGGAAGAGGCGCGCGGCCGCGTAGAGAGGGGTCAGGGTTCAGGGGTCAGGGAAACAACTTTGTCGCGAGCTTTGTCGTAAACTTTGTCGATTTGAATAGGAAGAAGACAAGGCCAATCGGTCGGTCGCCGGGGTTAAGCCGAATGCCCCGCGAACGTCGAGAACACGCTCGGCGACCGCCCGACACCCGTGAGGAGTGAGTGGAGCATCGTGAGGAGTTGTGGCTGGGGCCCCCCCCCAGACCCCGTCTCCTACCCAGTGAGAAGTTTGTAGAGCGTGGTGTGTAGTTGTGGCTGGGGACTCCCCAGACCCCGTTGTTCTTACCAGGGCCTGGGGCAGAGCCCCAGCGGAAACTCCTCACTATTCCCTACGCTCTACTCACTCAGATCGACCCGGGGTCTGGGGCAGAGCCCCGGCGGAAACTAGGCACTCCTCCCTCCTCCCTACTCACTCAGGCAGGCGACGGGACAGAACGGGCCTGCTCGAGGGAGCTTACTTGAGTCAACCCCGGCGACCGATTACTATGAATGCTCAGACAAACCATGAAACAAGCCTTCCGCCACGCGCCGTCGCGCGCGAGC
>JAAZAI010000014.1 GCA_012514445.1 Lentisphaerota bacterium | reverse complement strand
CGCCGATGAAGAGGTTGCGGACGCCGCGGCGGGCGAAGCCGAGGGCGAGGCCCTCGCCGATGCCGCTCGTGGCTCCGGTGATCAGCACGTTGTCGTAGTCGAAGGCCATCGCCGCTTAGCTCCAGATGGCGCCCATCGCCGAGACGACTTCCGCGGGCGTCGTCGTCCCCGCGCGGAGCTTCTCCGCCGCGTCGTCGCGCATGGCGCAGAACGCGGGGTCGCGGCGCGCGATCGCGAGCAGCTCGTCCGCCGCCAGGCTGCCGCGGTGGATTGCCTCGACGATCGCCGGCCCGCAGGGCATGTACTCGAAGACGCCGAGTCGCCCGGCATAGCCCTCGAGGCAGCGGCCGCAGCCGGCCGCGCGGCGGACCGTCGCGCACCCCGCCGCCTTCGCCGCGGCGGCCTCCGCCGAGCCCATCGACGGGTCGTCCGCGGGGATCGCCGTGGCGCAGTGCGGACACAGCCGCCGGACGAGGCGCTGGGCGAGGACGCCGCGCAGGCACGAGGCGAGCAGGTAGGGCTCGACGCCCATGTCGACGAGACGCATCACGGCGGACGGCGCGTCGTTCGTGTGGAGGGTGGTGAAGACGAGGTGGCCGGTCAGCGAGGCGCGCACGGCGATCTCCGCGGTCTCCGCGTCGCGCGTCTCGCCCACGAGCACCACGTCGGGATCCTGCCGGAGGATGTGTCGGAGACCGTTGGCGAACGTCAGCCCGATCTTGGGCTTGACCTGGATCTGGCCGATCGCGGGCAGGCGGTACTCCACCGGATCCTCGATCGTCATGATGTTGCGCCGGCGCGAGTCGAGCGTGCCGAGCGCGGAGTAGAGCGTTGTCGTTTTGCCCGAACCGGTGGGCCCGGAGACGACCACCATGCCGTTGGGAAGGGCGAGGAGTTCGCGCAGGCCCGCGAGGACGCGCTCCGGCATCCCGAGCGAGGCCATCGGCAGGAGGGAGCGTTCGCGGTTGAGCAGGCGCATCACGACCCGTTCGCCGTCGGCGACTGGGACGGTGGAGACGCGGATGTCGACGACCTTGCCTCCGACGCGCACCTGCGCCATGCCGTCCTGGGGCAGGCGGCGCTCGGCGATGTCCATGCCGGCCATGACCTTGACGCGGGAGACGAGCGGCGCGGCGTAGCCGGCGGGCGGAGGCGCCTGTTCGTGGAGCACGCCGTCAAGGCGGAAGCGCACGCGCAGCGGGCCTTCGGGAGTCGGGTCGAAATGGACGTCGGAGGCATCGTGCCGCACGGCGTCGAGCAGCACGTTGTTGAGGAACTGCGTGACGGGCTGCGCCTCGCGGTCGACGAGCAGGTCGTTGTCCGCCCGTGCCGGGGCCGCGGCGCGTGCCGGAGCCGCCGCCGGGACGGCGGGGGCGGTGGACTTGCCTTCGAAGTAGGCGCGCTCCACGGCGGCTGCGAGGACCTCGCGGGCGGCGAAGGCCGGCTGCAGATCCTCGCCGGCGACGAGGACGGCGTGCTGGAGCGCCCCCATGCCCTCGGGACCGCACATCAGCAGCGAGGCGACGCCGTCGATGCGCACGGGCAGCACGCCCTGCTCCCGCGCCCACGTCACGGGGATCGCGGCGATCAGCTCCGGGTCGAGCATGGCGCCGTCCACGTCTTCGACAAACGCCACGCCGTATTCCTCGGCCAGTTCCCGGATGTTGCTCATGTCCGACACGTCTCCTGTTGCCCTGCGCGCGGATGGACTCCGCCGCGCCTCTCGAACGCCCCGCAGTATAGTGCAACGCCCCCGCCCGGCGCAACCGCGAAGCGCGGAGCACCGTAATCGGTCAAGTTTCTTGTTTAATGAGGAAAACGGGAAAACAGGAAATCCGAGGGTGTCATTCCAGCAGAGGCAGTGCCTTCAATGCTGACGCTCTTCTTGTTTTCCTGTTTCACCCCCGCCGCACCCCAGTCCCTTCCTGTTTTCCTGTTTTCCTGATTCTAAAACGACCACCTCCGGCGGTTCGCCGCGACGGTCCATACGCGCGATCCGTCCCGATCCGTCGAGGGGAAGGTCGACGTAGAGGATTTCCGTGCCGGAGGAGGCGCGCCCGAGAATCTCGCCATCGGGATCGACGAGCAGGGATCCGCCCGTGAAGCCGTGGCCGTGTTCGAAGCCCGACTTGTTCACCAGCGCGACATAGGCCCCGGTCTGCCGCGTCCAGATCGCGGCAGCGTCCTCCAGCCGGGTGAGCGCGTTGGTGATGGGGTCGTTGACGAGGACGTTGCGGCGCGTCGGCGTCCACCAGGCGGCATAGGCCAATTGCCCCACGATCAGATCCGCCCCGCGATACTCCTCGATGCTTCTGCAGGCGGCGGCGAAGTCGTCTGCCGAGGCGGCGATTTCGCCGCCGTCTGGTCCCTGATCGGCGAACAGGGCCACGTCGAGGTCGCGGCAGGTCAGAAAGCCCATGCGGCCGAAGGGCAGATCGGCGACGACCGGCAGGCGTCCTTCGGAAAATTTGGATCTTCGGTCGATCAACGCGAGATTGCGCTTATGGTAGCGCGCCGCGATCCGCCCGTCCGGATCGAGGAGCAGGGTTTCGTTGTAGAAGGCGCCATCGACCTGCACCGGATGGTTGTATTGGAGCCAGCCGCGGTTTTGCCGGGCCACGCGCCGGATCTTCTCAGGCCCCTCGAGCCGGTGGAATTCCGCGATCAGTTCGGGCAGCGCGGTCAGTTCGGCAAAACCGCTGAACGAGAACTCCGGCAGGATCACGAGATCCGCCCCGTTTCCGAACGCCTCCTCGGCGAAATCCGCGGCATGGTCGACGTTCCATGGGAGCATGCCGCCCCGCGTGCCGTACTGGCAGATCGCAATCCTCAACGTCCTCCCGGGCTGTCGGCGCTGAAGCAGGAGGCGCTTCGCAATTCCGCGAGCATTGCTGCTTGAGGCCCAGTGTCCCAGTGCAAACACGACCGCAAACGCCGCCACGGCGCAAACGGCGGTAACAAGCCGCCTGAAGCCGGTTTGCCTGGCGTTCGGCTTTGCCCCCACGTCGGCCTCCCCATTCTCGCATGTCGGTCTGGATTGCGTTCTTCGCATTCACGAACTGTACCCCAAATTCGAATCCCGAGGCAAGCCCCGAAACCTGAAGCGCGCACGGCAATCATCGGTTGAAAAGTATATTTCTAGCAAAACGCACTTTTTTGTTGACTTGAGACGCAGTTTGCATTGATAATCGCCTCCATGAGACCGCAAAAGTATCTTGATGTCGCGGATCGCCTCGCCGCCCGCGTGAGGAACGGCGACTACAACCTCGCCGAGCTGCCGGCCGAGCGCGAGCTGGCCGCCCAGACCGGCGTATCCTACGCCACCGCCCGCAAGGCGGTGCAGCACCTCGTCGAGAAGCGCGTCCTCCGCCGGCTGCCGAACGGCCGCGCCACGCCGTCCGCCGGCGGTGACAAGGCGGCCCAGATCGCCTTTCTCACCCCCGCCTGGGAGTCGCACGTCTACGTGCGGTGGCGGCACGCCCTCTCCGTGGCGGCGGCGAAGCGGCAGGCGTCCGTCCGGCGTGTGCTCTACACGCATTGGGACGATCCGATCATCGCGGCGACCGTGCGCGGCTTCGACGGCACGTTCCTGATCCCCGAGCCGGAACCGCGCCCCAGAACCCTCGTCGAATCCCTCCGCCACTGCGGCCGCCCCATCGTCGTGCTCGAGGACGATTGGACCAACCTCGGTTTCCGCTCCATCGTCACGACGCCGGATTTCTGCGTCCATCGCCTGCTCGACCACCTCGCCGCGCTCGGGCACCGGCGGATCGACTACTTCAACGTCCAGCCCGGCCTCGTCCGCTTCCTCCAGCCCTGGCGCCTCTGGCTCGCCGCGCAGCGGCTCGCGGGCGACTGCATCGACGAGCCCGTCAAGCCCTACGAGGAGACGCTGCCCGCCGCCTACGCGATTCTCGACCGGCGGATCAAGGCGGGCAAGTTCAAGGCGAAGGCGCTCGTCTGCACGTCCGAGACGGCCGCGCAAGGCGCCGTCGCGGCCCTCGTCGACAACGGCCTCCGACCCGGCCGCGACGTCGCCGTCTGCGCCGCCGAGTACGGCTCGTCCCTCGTCTTTCACAATCCCTCCATCTCTTCTCTCGCCGCCATCGACCTGATCCCGTACGCCGCCGTCAGCCTCGACTGGATGGCCGCGAACGATCCGGCCGCCTGGCCCGGCCCGCTCCTGTTGCACCCTGCCGACGTCCAGATCGCCGCGCGCCAGACCACCGCGCCCGACGCCGCCGATCATCGTAAACTCAAATAGCCGTACACCAACGCCAGTCAAAGGACAGTTCATGAAGACCTCAACCAACCCCTCGGGATGCCTCGCCGCCGCGATTTTCGGCCTGCTGCTCGTGGCTCGCCTCACGGCCACGGCCGACAACCAGTACTGGAACCCCACCACGACCGCCAAGGCGGCGGGCTCCAACGACTGGTCCACGTCCGTCGGCGCCTGGGCGCCCACCTCGGCCGGCACCACGACGCCCGCCCCCTGGGTGAACGGCAACGACGCCTGGTTCAACTTGAACACCGGCGTGAACCACGCCACGGTCAACGGCGTCTCCGCCGGCCTCCTCTACTTCCAGGACGGAACGTTCACCTTCTGGCCGGGCACCGGACCGCTGACGCTCGCAGGGCCCCTCACCAACATCAACAATCTGGTGACTTTCAACGCAGATGTGGCTCTGGCTGCCAATCAGAACTGGGAAATCCGTCGGACAACCACCGTCAACGGAACGCTCACGGGACCCTACACGCTGAAGAAGACGGGCGGTTCCTACCTCGTTCTTTCCAATGAAAACAACAACATCGCCGGCCTCTTCCTTGACAGCCACTATGTGCAAGCATACGGAGGCGGCAACACCGTCGGCGGACCCGGCGTCGCACTGACGATGGGTTCACCCGCTCAAACGACCATCGCAAAACTGGATCTCTACCCCCTCGGGGGACAGAGCGAGACCTCATGGGCCATCGGACCCGTGACCGCCAACGGCTTTGGAGAAATCGGCTTCAAATCGACATCCGACGCGACAACCAACCGCGTCGCCTTCGGCGATCTCGGTCGGACAAACCGCGGCGTGCTCTCACTCAGGCAGGAAGCGAACAACTTCGAGGTCCGCCAGAACGTGACCTTCTCCAACGCAAACGAAGTCGTCGTCAACGGCATGCTGCCGCCTTGGGTCGCCACGCAGCGGAGCGCAGACTTCCTCGCCTACGACGGCCTCGTCAAGAGCATCGTCTACAAGACGACCGCGCCGGACACCTGGACGGCAACGGACGTCGTCAACAACACCTCGACCCGGACGCTG
>JAAZAI010000093.1 GCA_012514445.1 Lentisphaerota bacterium | reverse complement strand
CAATGCGCCGAAGCCTGCCACTACAACGCCATCGCCGTCGTCAACAAGCAGGTGCTGATCTTCAACGACCTCTGCCATTCCTGCGGCGCCTGCGCCTTCGTCTGCCCCGTCAAGGCCATCTCCGAGAAGACGACGAAGATCGGCACGGTCGAGGCCGCGCCGGATCACGCGCCGTTCTTCTTCGCGCACGGCCTGCTCGACATCGGCGAGGCGCTCGCGCCCAAGGTCGTCGAAGCCGTGAAGCACCGGATCAAGCCCGAGGCCGTCAACATCCTCGACGCCTCGCCCGGCACGGCCTGCCCCGTCGTGAAGGCCGTCGAAGGGTCGGACGCCGTGCTGCTCGTCACCGAGCCGACACCCTTTGGCCTCAACGATCTGAAACTCGCCGTCGGCCTGACCCTGAAGCTTCGAGTGCCGACCGGCATCGTCGTGAACCGCTCCGACGGCGAGGACCGCATCATCGCCGACTACGCCGAATCCATCGGGATTCCCATCGCGGGGCGCATCCCCTTCAAACGCGAGTACGCCGAGGCGTACGCCTCCGGCGCGATCCTCGCCGAGCGCTTCCCCGAACTGCGCGACAACCTGCTCGCCATCGTCGACAACCTCGCCACGGCCTGTCCTCCCGCGCCCTCGGAGGAGGTCTTCGCGCTGGAATCCGGCGCCCACCCGCCCTTCGCTAAGGGAACCGCAGAACGCTACCGCGAGGTCACCGTCATCAGCGGCAAGGGCGGCACCGGCAAGACGACCGTGGTCGGTTCGCTCGCCGTCCTCAACGGCGACCAGGTTCTGGCGGACAACGACGTCGACGCGGCCGACCTGCACCTGCTGCTCACACCCCGCGTCCTCGAGGGGCACGACTTCGTCGGCGGGTCGAAATGCACGATCCGCAGCGCGGAATGCTTCAGTTGCGGCCGCTGCGCGGACGCCTGCCACTTCGGCGCGATCCACATGGACGGCCCCGCCAACGACCTCGTCGGCATGACCTACCGCATCGATCCGCTGGTCTGCGAGGGCTGCGGTCTCTGTCCGCGCGTCTGCCCGGTGAAGGCCATCACCTCGGAGCCCAACATCACCGGTCGCTGGTACCGCTCCGCCACGGACTACGGACCGATGTTGCACGCCAAGCTCGGCCTCGCGGAGGAGAACTCCGGGCGGCTTGTCGCAAAGGTCCGCCAAGCGGCGGCGGACGAAGCCCGTGCCCTCGGGCGCGACCGCATCCTCGGCGACGGACCTCCCGGGACCGGTTGCCCCGTGATCGCCTCGGTCTCCGGCTGCGATCTCGTGCTGATGGTGACGGAGCCCACCGTCTCCGGCGTCCACGACCTGGAGCGCGTCCTCCGGCTCGTCGCCCACTTCGGCGTGCCGGCGGCGATCGTGATCAACAAGGCCGATCTGAACGCCGAGCAGGCGACCCGCATCGAATCGCTCGCCGCGGCGTGCGGCGCGACGATCCTCGGGCGCATCCCCTTCGACCGCACGGTCAACGACGCGCTCATGGCCGGCAAGACGGTGGTCGACTTCGGCGACTCCCCGGCCCGGACGGCGATCCTCGAAATCCACCGTTCCCTCCAGCAGCGCATCGAATCGCTGTCCTGACCGCCTCCGCGAGGAAACAAAGTTGACTCGCGGAGGCGCAAGGGTTCAGGGTTCAGGTTGCAATCCCTCAATCAAAAATCCAAAATCAAAAAATCACTCCCCTCTCCCATGAAAATCCTGATCGTCTTCAACCACCAGCCCTACGACGGCACCGACATCGCCTGGAATGGCTTGCGCCTCGCTGGAAAACTCTGCGACGCTGGCGCCGACGTACGAATCTTTCTCATGAACGACGCCGTCGACATGGCCCGAGACGCCTGCCAGCCGTCGCCGGGCTACGACCAGAATCTTGGCGCGATGCTCAAGGCGCTGATCGCCAACGGGGTGTCCGTCAAGGTCTGCGGCACCTGCATGGCCCGGTGCGGCATCCACAAGAACGAACCCTACTTCTCCGGCGCAACGCCCTCGACGATGCCTGAGCTGGCAGCTTGGATTCTCGAAACCGATCGCGTGCTGACGTTCTAGGATCGCGCAGGAAGCGCGAAACCAGCGGAGGACTACTGAAATGAAAGCCATGCACACACCCGCGACGCACAGCGCCCCCTTCGACGCGCTGGCGGAATCGTACGACGCATGGTACGACGCGCCGGACGGCCGGCGGCTTTTCTCGGAAGAGGTGACGGGGCTGCGGGATCTGCTCGAGGAGGCGCCGCGCCCATGGCTCGAAGTCGGCGTCGGCACGGGGCGCTTCGCCGAGGCGCTGCACATCGACGAAGGCATAGAACCGAGCGAAACCATGCGCCGCCTCGCGGCCAACCGCGGCGTGACCGTGCGCGCAGGCCGCGCCGAGGCGCTTCCGTACGACTCGGACAGCTTCGGAGAGGTGTTGCTGGTCATGTCGCTCTGCTTTCTTGACGATCCGAACGCGGCGCTGCGCGAATGTCGGCGGATCCTCCGCCGCGACGGCGTGCTGATCGTGGGCATCGTCCCGCGGGAGAGCCCACTGGGCCGGCGTTACGCCGAGAAGGCGGCGGCGGGGCATCCCTTCTATTCGAAGGCGACCTTTTACACGCCGCGCGACGTCCGCAGGCTCGCCGAACGCGCGGGCTTCGCCTTCGTCCGCGCCGTGAGCTGCCTGCTGGAACCGCCCAGCGAGGCACCGCCGCCCGCGTCCGCGCCTCGCGACGGAATCCTCCCCGGCGCGGGGTTTGTCGCGATGTCCTTCGCGCCCTCGCCGATGGCGGCGGAGGAATTCTCCGCCTGCGAGGCGGGAGACCGGGAGACGGCACATGAGATGAACGGGACGGGGATCTGCGCCCACACGCAAAGACAAGGAAGTCCGCCATGCTGAAAGTCCTTCTCGAATTGAAGAAACACGCCCCGTTCACGGCCTTCGGGACGTTCACCGGGATCGTGATCATGGCGGCGCTGTCGCAAAGCGGAATTTCCGAAGCGGCGGCCGACCGGCTGTTCTGGTTCTTCCATCCCGTCCACGTCCTGCTCAGCGCGCTCGTCACGGCGGGCATGTACCGTCGCCACGGTGGACAGGGCGTTGCGGCGACGTTGATCGTAGGCTACGTCGGCTCGGTCGGCATCGCCACGCTCAGCGACAATCTCATCCCCTTCGCAGGAGAATGGATGCTGAACATGCCCAACCGCGGCCTGCACCT
>JAAZAI010000652.1 GCA_012514445.1 Lentisphaerota bacterium | reverse complement strand
GCCCAGCACGGGGCCGCCGCCGACTTTGATGACGCCGGTCTTCTTGGGCTGGCCGCCCGGGTCGTCGCTCGCGAAGGTGACGTCCACCGCGATGCCCGCCTGCGGATCGATGCCGAACGCGGCCGTGGTCGCCCCGAGAAGTCCGACTTCCTCCTGCGTGGCGCTGACGGCGTGGACGGCGACGTTGAGCTTGCGCCCCTTCAGGCGCCGCAGGGCTTCGATCACGACGAAGACGCCGGCGCGGTCGTCGAAGGCGCGCGCCGAGACGAGCCCGTTCATCAGCTCCCGCCAGCCGGATTCGACGATGCCGGCCGAGCCGAGCGGCAGCGCGTCGAGCGCCTCCTTGGCGTTGGCAGCCCCGATGTCGACCCACAGGTCCGAAATGTCCTTCACGCCTTCTTCGCGCTCCTTCGGCGTCATCAGATGGATGGCCTTGCGGCCGATGACGCCGCGCACGGATCCCTTCGCGCCTTGGAAGACGACGCGCTCCCCGGAGAGAAGCTGCGTGTTGATGCCGCCGATGGGCTGCACGTACACGAAGCCCTTGTCGTCGACGTATTGGACCATGAGCCCGATCTCGTCGCAATGGCCGTCGAGCATGACGCGCACCGGCGCGCCGGGGTTGAGCACCGCGTGCAGGTTGCCGTGGCAGTCGAGGGTGACGGAATCCGCGAACGGACGGACGTAGTCAGCGACGAGTCGCTGGCCTTCCGTCTCCCAGCCGCTGGGGGTGATGGCTTCGCAGAGGGATCGGAGGAATTCGATTTGCGGTTTCTTCATGGCGTTTCCTGGTGCGTCGAGGCTAGTGGAGGATCGAGATGAACGAGGCTTCGGCCTTGAAGTTCTGTCGTTCGCCGACCCCTGCGGGCGCGAGCGTGACGGCCGAGAGGCGGAAGGGCGGCGTGGCGGTCTCCGCCGCCGCGACGAGCGCCGCGAACGACGGCATCGGGATGTCGCTCCACTTGGCGGTGGCGGTGCGCAGGCGCAGGCCGGTGGCCGGCAGCCTGTCGGTCCGCGTTTCAAGGGAGGCGGGGCGGGCGGCGGGAAACGTCGTGGCCAGGAACGAGGCGAAATCGGGCTCGACGGTTTCAGTCGCGGACTGCGCCGCCAGCCGGGCCAGCGTCTCGCGATAGGCGTTGAGCGTCTTCAGATCCGGCTCGAGTTGCCGCAGGAGCGCGAGATGGCGATCGCGCGCCGCTTCGTGCCGGGCGGCGCGCTGCAGCGCGCCGACGAAGACGGCGAGCGCCACGACCCAGGCCGCGGCGGCGGCGATGCAGGCGAGGCGGGCCCGCCGTTGTGGTGAAGCGTTGGCGTTCATGGTTGCGGGGTGTGAAGAAAGAACTGGACGGAGCCGTCGGGACCGGCCTTGGGCGCTTCGGACAGGACGGCGCGGAAGCCGGCGTCGCCGAGAAGGCGGATGAACTCCTCGGCCTTGTCCACCGAGGCCGCCGTGCCCGATGCCGTCAGTGTCCGGCCGTCGAGGGCGAGGTGGTGAAGCGTCACGCCGGCTTGCGCGGCCGGTTCGGCCAGACGCGCGAGACGGGAGGACACGACGCTGTCGCGGTAGTCGACGATCACGGCGTCGAACTGCGCGGCCAAGCCGGCACGGGCATCCTGGACGGCGCGTTCGCCCTTGGTCTTCACATCGTAGCCGGCGAGGTTGTCGACGGCGCTTTCGAACGCCCGTTCGGCGGTGCGCGCCTCCGTCTGCGCACGGGCGAGGATCAGGCCGGCGAGCGGGAGGAGTAGTGCGGAGCAGACGCCCAGCGCGGCGGCGAGCCGGAAGATCGGGCGCGACTGTCGGCGGGTTACGGAGGGGTGGGCGAAGGCGCCGGTGCGCAAGTTTGCGTCGTTCCAGCGCCCCTCGCGGGCGGCGTCGGCCGCCAGCGCGCGGGCGAGGAGGAACTCGGGCGAACGCGCGGTCTCCAGGCGCGTCGCGCCGCCGCTTGTCGCATCGCGAAGGGCTTGCGAGGCCAGCGCATGCCCGGCTCCGGCGACGATGCAGACGAGGTTTTCGGGGATGCCGCTGAAGGACAGGCGGAGGCGCTTGGGGAATTCGGCGGCGTCCGTCTTGAACACGGTCTGGCGTTCGAGCGCCCTGCCGCGCCCCGTCGCCAGCAGCGTCTGCGCCGAGCCGCAGAGGAACAGCGCGCGCGGTTCATCGTCGGCCTGTGGCGGGAATTCGACGAGGGCCCGCGACCAGGCGGCCGCGGCGGGCGGGACGATGCGGGCGGGATCGCAGCCGGCCTGGCGCAGCGTGTCGAGCTGCCGCGCGAGATCGGAATGGCGGATCGCATGGGCCCGGCAGGCCTTGCCCTCGCGGGTGAAGGCGTGCTGGCATTCCGAAAGGGGGAGGGGGAGCTGCACGTCGAGAAGCGACGGCAGAATGCGGACGAGCTTCGATTCGGGAAGATCGGGCGGTTGCAGCGTGAAGAGCAGGCAGGACGCGGGCGCGGCCGCCGCCGCGCAGCGGGCGCCGTCGGCGAGACGGGCGGCCAGCGCCTGCGGGACGGTCGCGCAGGATTCCGCGAAGACGACGCCGTCGCGCGCCATGCCGACGATGCGGAACGCGCCGTCGGTGGAGTCGACGCCGAGCGTCTCGGTTGCTTTGATGCGCATCGTCATCTTCGTACAATCCGGTTTGGAACAGGCAGGGTTGCGATCAACTGCGATGGCGGCGATGGCGATGGTGGGAGGATCGGCGTCGCCCGGTCTGCCGATCCATTTGCGACTTCTCACGACGCTCCCGGAGGAACTTGATCGTCCGGCGCGTCCAGTCCACGATCAGCGCAACCAGAAAGAATCCGAGTCCGATGAGGAGCATCTGCCAGCCGAGACGGTTGAGGCCCTTGGGGCGCATCGACGGTTCGGGGTTGGTGTTGGCGACGACGAGGAGGACGCCGCCGATGACCGCGAGCAACGTCGGCGCGGCGTAGGCGAAGACCGTCAGGTGGAGGGTGCGCCGCTTCTGGAATTCGGTCATGCCGGGCCGACGTCGGCCATTGTGGCGGTGGTGGCGGTGGGAGGACCGCTTGCGAACCACGGGCGGCGCGATCATTCCGGACGCCGGTTCTGTGGACGGCGTCGCGGGGCTGGGCTGGGGCTGTCGGGATTCTTCTGTCATGATGAAATGTTCTTAAAAACCATCGTTATTATACCCCCAAGGCTTCGGTTTTGGAAGCGCAAACCGCCAGTGCGCGGTAGTCGAATCAGCAATTCGCGATATGGCCTGAAACCAAGGAAACGGTGCGCCCGGAGATCGCGCCCCGAAATCACCGCCAAACGGGGAGTCTACGAGGTAGGGCGGGCTCTCCGAGCACGCCGCTGCGAAGCAGGGACGACCATATTG
>JAAZAI010000092.1 GCA_012514445.1 Lentisphaerota bacterium | reverse complement strand
TGGCGATGCTGATCATCTTCATTCTGCTGCTCCTGTTCTTCAAGAAGATCGTGCTGATCCTCTCGCCGATGATCGTCGCGATCGTGAGCTGCATCGTCACGATGGCGCTGCTCGTGGCCACGGGCAACACGATCCACATCATGAGCAGCATGATCCCGATCTTCATCATGCCGATCGCCGTCCTCGACTCGATCCACATCCTCTCCGAGTTCTTCGACCGCTACCAGGAGAGCCGCGACCGCGCAACGGCCATCCGCGGGGTCATGAAGACGCTCTTCACGCCGATGCTCTACACGAGCCTGACGACGGCGGTGGGCTTCATCTCCCTCGCGCTCACCCCGATCCCGCCCGTCCAGGTCTTCGGCATCTACATCGCCATCGGCGTGATGACGGCCTGGCTGCTCACGGTCACGTTCCTGCCCGCGTCCGTCATGTTCATCTCCGAGAAGTCGCTCGGGAACTTCGGCCTGACGGAGCACAACGCCGACGAGGAATCGCATTCCTTCATGACGCGCGCGCTCCGTGCCGTCGGCGGCGGCACCTGCCGCTACGCGAAGCTGATCCTCCTCGGCGCGATGGTCCTGGTCGGCGTCGCCGTCTGGGGCGTCACGCGCGTCGTGATCAACGACAACCCTGTCAAGTGGTTCAACGCGAAGCACGCCATCCGCGTCGCCGACAAGGTGATGAATGCGCATTTCGGCGGCACCTACATGGGCTACCTTTCGCTCGCGCCCGCGGACGAGCTTCCCGGGCCCGGCAAGCTCGCCGCGGCCGTCGAGTCGCCGCTCAAGGCCCGTCAGGCCGAGCTGGCCGCGGACGCGATGACGGGCGTGGAGGACGCCTTTGGCCTCCTGTTCGCCAAGGCCCGCGAGCTCGACGCCTCGGCGGAGACGCGCGACGCGTTCTTCTCGCAGTGGCAGGACTATGCCGCGAAGCAGGCGGAGACCGCGCCGGATGAGCAGTTCGACGCCTGGGAGGCCGCGAGCCTCTTCGCCGGCGAACAGGCGCAGGCGGGGCAGGTCTTCAAGGACCCCGCCGTGCTCAACTGGATGGTCGGTCTGCAGAACCACCTGCTCGCCATCGAGAGTCCCGACGGCCGCCCGCTCGTCGGCAAGAGCAACTCGCTGGCCGATCTCGTCCGCACCGTGTACCGCGAGCTGATGGAGGGGAACCCCGAATACTACCGCATCCCCGACACCCGCGAAGGCGTGGCCCAGACCGTGCTCCAGTACGAGAGTTCGCACCGTCCGCAGGATCTGGCGCACTTCGTCCGCACCGACACCTGGCGGCGCACGAGCCTCTGGATCCAGCAGAAGAGCGGCGACAACCGCGACATGAAGGTCATCATCGACTCGGTCGAGGACTATCTCGCGGAGAACCCGCCCCCGGCGGGCATCGAGGCCGAATGGTTCGGGCTGACGTACATCAACGTGATCTGGCAGGCCAAGATGGTCAGCGGCATGATGGTGGCCTTCCTCGGCAGCTTCGCGGCCGTGTGGCTCATGATGATCGTCCTGTACCGCTCCGCGCTCTGGGGCATCTTGGCGATGATCCCGCTGACGCTGACGATCGGCCTCATCTACGGCATGATCGGCTTCGTCGGCAAGGACTACGACATGCCGGTGGCGGTCCTGTCGTCCTTGAGCCTCGGCATGGCGGTGGACTACGCGATCCACTTCATCTCGCGGACGCGCGAGATGGTGGAGAAGCACGGATCCTGGGCCGCCGCCTCGGGGCCGATGTTCGGGGAGCCGGCGCGCGCCATCACGCGCAACGTGATCGTCATCGGCGTCGGCTTCCTGCCGTTGCTGGCGGCGCCGCTCGTGCCGTACCGCACGGTCGGCGTCTTCATCGCGGCGATCCTGCTGGCCGCCGGCGTGGCGACGCTCCTGCTGCTGCCGGCGATGGTCACGGTCCTCTCGCGATGGCTCTTCCGCGATTCCGCCCATCCCCTGCTGTGCAAGTGCGGCACGGTTTTCTTCGCCGCCGTCGCCGCCATCCTGACGATCGCCCTGAACCTCCAGCCCTTCATCGGCGCGAGCTGGAGCGCGATGTCGACCGGAAGCCTCGCGTGCATCGCGGCGGCGGCGGTGTTCTGCTTCTTCAACGGCCGGCGCCGGAAGTGCCGGCAGGTTCAACCGTCCGACGTGTCGGACAAGTCAGACGGGTCCGACACGTCGGACTCCCACGCATGAAAGGAATCCCCATGAAATCCACCTTCTTCGCCCTTCTCGGCCTCGCCGCCGCATTCGCGTCCGCCCAGGACGCCGCGCCCCCGGTCGACGAGATCGTCGCCAAGGCCAACCGGATGTCCTACTATCAGGGGCAGAACGGCCGCGCCAAGGTCTCGATGGCCATCAAGGACTCGCAGGGGCGCGAGCGCACTCGCGAGTTCACCATCCTGCGCATGGATCTCGAACCGGCCGACGCCACGAACGACGTCTTCACCGGCGACCAGAAGATGTACGTCTACTTCGAGCGGCCCGCGGACGTCAACAAGATGGCGTACCTCGTCTACAAGCACGTCGACGGGCGCGACGACGACCGCTGGCTCTTCATGCCGGGCCTCAACCTCGTCAAGCGCGTCGCCGCCTCGGACAAGCGCACGAGCTTCGTCGGCTCCGACTTCTTCTACGAGGACGTTTCCGGCCGCTCGCCCG
>JAAZAI010000651.1 GCA_012514445.1 Lentisphaerota bacterium | reverse complement strand
CTGAGCGTGAAGACGAAACTTCAGCTCGACGAACTCGCGCAGAAAGATGTGCCGGTCGTGCTGGTGGGCGAGCAAGCCGATGCGGATTCCGTCGGTCACGTCCTGGTCGATTCTCACCAAGGCGCGATCCAAGCCGTCGACTATCTGGCCTCCCTCGGTCATTCCAAAATCGGATTCCTCGCCAACAGCACGGATGAAAGCCGCGAGCTGCAACGCCGTCTGGAGGGCTACCGGGCCGGCATGCGGAAGAACGGTCTCGTCGAAGACGCCAAGCTGATCGTCCCGCATCGGAAAACCGAGACCACCCAGGAAGCCGGCTATCTCCAGACAAAACTTCTTCTGAAAAAGTCGCCTGGCGTGACGGCCATCTTCGCGTCCACGGACGAGATGGCCTATGGCGCGATCCGGGCTTGTCACGATCTCGGGCTCGCCGTGCCCGACGATGTGTCGGTCATCGGCTTCGACAACTATCCCGGAAGCGCCTATTGCGTGCCCGCCCTCACGACGATCGACGCATCCCTGATGGACCTCGGCTTCGAGGCCGTCAAAAGCCTCGATCAAGTCGTCAACGGGTTGGCGCGATCCGTCCAGAAAAAGACGTTCGATGGAACGCTGAAGATCCGGGAGAGCTGCAGGCCTCCACGTGCGAAGATCCACAACAGGCAAGCATGACCACGATGAAACAGAGAACGGCCCCGAACATGAACCACATCCTTTTCAGTTGCGTCGCGATGCTGCTGGCGGCTCCGTTCGCGGCAATCGCCGCCGCCGACCGGCCCATGGCCCTGCTTTCCGACAACATCGCCGAAGGCGGAAGCTCTCTCTTGTTCCCCAAGGGCACGGCGGTGATCCCGACTGGCGCCACGCATGCCTTCGTGACGACCGGGGAGTACGCGACCTGCAAGGGCACGCTGGACTCAACGGCGCCTCATGGCGGCGCGAAGGTGCTCTTCGATGGCAGGGAGGGGTGGAAATCGCAGACGTTCGGCGACTGGGACGGCGGCGCCTGGACGACAGTCCGCATCGACCTCAAGAAGATCTGCCTCGTCGGGAAAGTCGAGATCCGAGCCCTCCGGGAAGCCCTCCGCGACACGGAACGAGCCGATGTCCTCTTCAGCCTCGACGGCGAAACCTTTCTCCAGCACGGGATCGCCGAGAACACGACCGCCGGCGCGGGCGACAAGGCCAACTTCATTCCGCACACGGCCGTCTTCGAAACGCCGGTCCAGACCCGGCACGTGGAAATCCGGATCCGGAAGGCGCGCCACCAGCAGCAAATCGGCGAAATCGCCATCTGGGGATGGCTGGCGAGCGACGATCCGAAGGCCAACTTCATCCCGGCCGGGGAGAAGCCGAAGGTCGCGTTTTCGGCGCGGCCGATCCAGGACGGCGCCGCGCAGATCTCCTGGACGGAATACGCCCGGCAGGCGAAGGGCGTCACCGGCTGGCGCATCTACCACGCCCGTCAGTCGTTCGCCCGCGTCGACGAGCCCGGCGTGACGCTTCTTCGCGAGTTCAAGGCCGGCCAGACGTCTGCCGCCGTCTATCCATTCGAACCGGGATCCACGGTCTACTTCGGGATCACCGCGCTGTATCCCGAGGGCGAAAGCCCGTCGGTGCAAGCGGCGCCGCTGCGCTTCAGGACGCCGTTCGAGCGCAACACGTTCGGCGACATGCTGGCGATCAATCATTTCATCGGCGGCGGCGCGAAGAGCCGGGGGCAGGCCTGGGACGAGGTCTCGCTCGACATGCTGGCCGAAACGCCGTTCCGGGAGAGCCGATGGTGGTTCATGTTCCCCGAGACCGTCACGCGCTTTCTGGATCGCGGCGTCGGGATGGTCACCTGGCCCATCGTCGACTCCAAGCCCATCCGCCACAACATCCGCAACGCCAACGCGCTCGGCCTCCACGCCTTCTCCAAGGGAAACGAACCGGAACTCAAAGGCGTTTCGCCAGTCGTCTATCTCGAGGGGTTGAAAAAGGAGTACGCCGCCGCGAAGGCGCTCAGTCCCTGGAACACCCTCGGCGCGCCAACCTGCAACATCTGGCCGACGGCGCTCGAGTGGCTCGAGGCATTCTACCGCGCGGGTGCGAAGGACTATTTCGACGTGCTGGATCTCCACACCTACACCACCCCGCCCGAAGACCTGTTCGGCCGCATCCAGCGCGTACGCGAAATCATGGCCGAACACGGCGACGCCGACAAGCCGATCATTTCCACCGAGTTCGGCTATGCGGACACGCCGGAAGGCCCCGAAGGGGTCACCCCGCTCGTGCAGGCCCAATATCTGGCACGGGGACTCGTCATCCACTACGTGCTGGGATTCAAACGGGTCTACGTCTATTCGTTCTTCGACATCGGTAACGACCCGCATTACAATGAACACCATTTCGGCCTCCTCGACTACGATTTGCAGCGCAAGCCCGCCTACCATGCCGTCTGCAATCTGGGACGCGTCCTCGGCGATTGCGATCTCGAGGGGAAGGTCGAAGGCCTCAATGCGCCGGACTACGGATACCGGTTCAAGACGAAAGACGCCGACCGCCGCGTCCTCGTGGTCTGGAATGCGGAGGCGGAACGGCTCGGGACGTTTTCGACCGCCGCGAACCAAGTCGAAATCATCGACATGCTGGGGCGGTCGCGCAAGCTCGCGCTCGGCGAGTCGGGCCGCTTCTCGGTCCCCTTCGGCCCCTCTCCGGTCTACATCCGCTCGGAACATCCCGTGACGTTCATCTCGGCGGAGGCGTTCGACGGTCCTGAGGGCGAGTCGCCGTCGACCGGAAAAGTCGCGTTCGAACTCGACGCCGACTCGCGGATTCTCGCGCCCGGCGCGACCTCGGCGAGCGTCCGGCCCCGGCGCTGTCTGAAAACTGGTGGGCCGTCGCCGACGAGGGCGCGGGTCTGGAAATGCGCCAGGCGTTCTCCGAGGGATGGGATCCGCCCCGCGTCTGGTTTGGCGGCGGATTCTACAACGTCGAAATGGCCCGGACGCTGTCCGTCCCTCCCGGAGGCGACGCCTCGGCCTGGCTGAGCTGGACGCTTTCACCCATCAACCGAAAGGACACACCGTGAACATCAACGCGATCTGTTTCGCAATGGCGGCTGCCGCGCTCGTGCTCCAGCCTCTCGACACCCGTGGAGCCACGGTGTCAACCCCGTACGTGAACACTTTCGACACGATGGCGAGCACGAACGACTTCGCATACGGCGGAAGTCCGGCGGACAAGGCGAGTTATGTGACATGGTCCCTCAACGGCAACCGACACTACAATGTGCTGAACTCGGCGGGTG
>JAAZAI010000650.1 GCA_012514445.1 Lentisphaerota bacterium | reverse complement strand
GATGGTGTACAGGCCGGTGGAGGGGACGCGGATGACGCCTTGCGCCTCGATGGTGAAATTGTCGCGGCCATCCAGGTTTGGCTCGGCGAAATCCGGGTAGATTCGGTATCCCGGATCATAGGGGTCGAGAATCGCCTCCCAGGGGTTGTAGACGGACGTGCGGTAGACGAGCGAACCCACGGGCACGTCGTTCTGGATGTACTGCATCGCGAAGCCCATCTGCCCGGAATTCGCGTTGGCGGTCTGGACGGGGATGCGCACGGGATGCGACTCGCCGACGACGACGGTCGACGGCGTCATCGCCGCGTCCGTCAGCTCCGCGGTGAGCCGATACGCGTATTCCACGCCCGCCACGGCCGAGGTGTCTTCAGCGGATGTCGAGCCTGCGGGGATTTCCGTCGTCACGTCGTTCCAGGCGGCGGTACCGCTTTCCGAGCGGGACAGCGTATAGCCCGAAAGCGTCATGCCGTTGGTGACGAATCCTTCGCCTCCCCACGAGAGCTGGATGCGGTCGGACGCCTGCGTCGCCGCGACGAGCGGACGAACGGCGATGCTGCCGAATTGCAGCGTGGCCAGGCCGTTCGTGGCGCTGTTCTGCGGCGTCAGCGCCACGCCGCCCAGGATGCCGTCCGCGAACACGTCGTCCGCGAACGTGTATTCCGAGAACTTTTCCCAGACGGAGAAGTTCTCGTTCGTGCTGATGTAGCCGACCACGGTGTTGCCCTGGCGGACCAGGCGCAGTCGCACCGGCTCGTTGGTGGGGAAGTGCGTGGTCGTCGTCCGGATGTCGGCCGCGTTCGCGCTTGTGGACGGGCGGCAGATGAAGCGGCTGCGGGAAACGCCATCGCGGCTCGTTTCGCGCAGAAGCATGGCCATCGGCGAATTGCCCCACGTCGAGAGGCGGAACATGACCCCCGCCTTGGCGTAGTTGCCGATGTTGGCGTTGTCCTCCGCCTGAATCAGGGGAGGGACGGTCGCGACGACTTCGCAATCGCCGATTTCCGGCGCGAAGTAGAAGCTGCCGCTGTCGGCCGTGTTCCAGATGTCCTGGCCGCGCGTGGTGATGGAGACGTGGTTCGCGCCGCCGGAGCTGCTGGGCGTGAACGTGTGTTGGCCGTTGAGCGTCGCGTCGTTCCCGGCGTTGACGGAAAAAGGCACGCCAAGCCATTCCTCAGTCGCGTACGACTGGGAGACCATGAGCGCGCAGGCCAGATACGGGAGGCACTTTCTCATCTCATAACCTTTCTCAGTTATTTGTTGATGGGTGATTTGTTTGTGTTTGTGTGTAGCGCTACTTGAAGAAATCCTTGGGTTGAGTTTTCTTCGTTGCGGCCAAGGAATAGCACAAGGGCGGGCGAGGTGTCAACCAGAAAAATGCAATCGGTCATCGTGTCATCGGTCAGTCGCCGGGATAGGCTCAATGCGTATGTGGGTGTGGGAGTGTGTGGGGGCCTTTGTCGTAATCCTTGTCGTAATCTTTGTCGATCCCGCATGAGGCGTGCGGGTGTGCAGGTGCGGGAGTCCCGCGTCTGCCGTACTCGTACACCGACTCTTACACTCGAATCTTGTCTTGAATCCCGGATTGGCGTGTTGGAGCATGTGTGCGAGTACGAGTCGGAACACGCCCCGCGCACCCGCCTCGGCGGTACCGACGCGGCTACGACGCGTCGCCCGATCGAATGGCGGGCCATTCGCACACTCGGCCATGCCCGGCGGCAATTTCTTGCCGCTTTCGCGCAACCCGTCGTAGCCGGGTTGGTACTTCGCCGCCGTTCGGACTTCAGGATTCTGCGCGAACATCGGGAAATCAAGAATGTTCCCCGTTGCGTCACGTTCATGAAAAGTGCCAATCCGTTTTCCGCCGAGGTCAGGAAGTCTGAAGTTTCCTCCATTCGGGTGCGGCCCTTGTTTTCTCATACTAGCGACTAGCGACTTCCTGCGGCAGCACAACACGTAGCGTACGCCCGGTCTTCGGGAGATCGGTGGGCTGGGGTGGCTGTCCGCCGACGGTGATCGCGTAGTTGCCGAGGAATCCCCGCACGCGCGCATGCCCGTCGGCCCCGGTGCGGACCGTCTCGCGCGTCCACCAGTCGCGAAGCACAAGCTGGCGGTAGACCGCGAGGCCGGGCTTCTCGGTCCAGTCCTTGCGGAAGAGCGGCGTGTTGTTCTTCCAGTGCCGGCCGTCCCAGAAGCCCCAGAAGGTGACGCTGTCCACGGCCGGATGGCTGAATGCCGCCGTCAGCACGTCGCGCAGGTACATGGCCTGTTCCTCTGGGTTGTCCGAGATGACGTCGAGTTCGGTGATGGATAGCGGAACCTGGTAGCGCGCGAGACGGTCGAAGATCTCGAGGATTCGCGCCGGGGCCGCCGTGCCGACGCCGAGGTGCCCCTGAATGCCAATGCCGCCAAGCGGCCCGCCGTGCTTCAGGATCTTGTCCAGATGGGTTTCCAGGCTCCGCAGCTTGGTGCCGGCGAGGATTTGGTTCTCGTTGAGAAACAGTTGGACGCCCGGGTCCAGTTCGTGCGCCTGCTTGAACCATTCCGCCGGAGCGGCCTCGCCCAGGATATCCATGAATTCGAAATTTGTCGTGGGTTCGTTCATCACGTCCCATGCCCGGATCTTGCCCTTGTTCGCGGTCACGATGTCGGCGATGTGCTTGCGGATTTCTTCGCGCAGCCGTTCGGGCTCTTTGCCGAGGGCGGCGAGGCGTTCCGGAGAGCGTCGGAAGCTTGGCCAGACCAGCGTGT
>JAAZAI010000091.1 GCA_012514445.1 Lentisphaerota bacterium | reverse complement strand
GTCTGGTCTCGGCGCGCCTCGGCGGCGTCGAAGGAGGCGCAGCCGGAGAGCAGCGCGGCCGCGAAGGCCAGCGCCGCGCAGAAGCGTCCGCATGAAAAGAATCGGTTCATCGAGCCCCCTCCACCTTGACCGCGCCCGCGGAGACCGAGCATTCCAGCGCCTCGGAGAACTTCCGCATCGACGCCAGCATGCCGGCCAGCTCCTCGGGCGTCAGCGCCTCCATCGCCTTCGCCTCGTGGCGGCGGATCTCCTTGAGGGCGCGCTCGGCCAGCGCGCTGCCCTTGCGGGCGAATCGGACGAGCTTGCGCCGGCGGTCGGACGGATGCTCCTGGCGGACGATCAGCCCGTCCTTCT
This sequence comes from Lentisphaerota bacterium, assembly GCA_012514445.1. GTDB lineage: Bacteria > Verrucomicrobiota > Kiritimatiellia > RFP12 > UBA3636 > JAAZAI01. The sequence continues at coordinate 7,509 of JAAZAI010000091.1, read as the reverse complement.
CCATGCCGTCGAGGATCGACGTCATCGTCTGGCGCGGGACGCAGATGAAGTCGGCGATGACGGACGGCTCGACGTCGTTCTGGAAGAGCTTCAGGTACAGCAGCACCTTGATCGGCGTCATCGGCGTCTTCAGGCGGAGGAAGATCGCGTGGATCACCCGCACCCAGCGATGGACGATCATCGACCACTCGCGGTGGATGCCGCCGAGGCCGCCGTCGTCGCCGGCGGCGGGCTGCGGATTTCGCTCCTGGCTTGCGGTCTTCATGGTCTTTCTCCCATTTCGTATCATCTTGAACAGGATAGTCCCGTTTCGGACTAATTGGCCGCCTACTTTACCAGCTTCCGGAAGAGGACGCAAGCGAATTCTTCGCGGTCAGGATCTTCTGCCGCGGCGCATCGGATCGAGGCGGTCGCGAAGGGCGTCGCCCAGTTGGTTGAAGCTGAGCACGAGCGCGAAGAGCGCGAGCGTCACGAACGCCCCCTCCCACCAGATGCCCTGCCAGAGGCGGACGCGGGCGTTGGCGATCATCACGCCCCAGGAGGGTTCGTTCTGGGCGCCGATGCCCAGGAATCCCATGAAGACCTCGGTGCCGACGGCGGACGGGAACCGCAGCGAAAACGCCACGATGACGACATGGGCGACGTTCGGCAGGATGTGCCGGAACATGATCCGCGCGGGGCCGTAGCCCAGGGCCTTCGCGGCCTGCACGTAGCCGAGCCCGCGATGCTTCACCGTCTCGCCGCGCACCGTGCGGTACACCCCCACCCACGTCGTCACGCTGATGCCCGCGTAGACGCCCATCAGCCCCTTGCCCACGACGACGGAGACCGCCAGGATCAGCAGCAGCGCCGGGATGGCCGCGACCGTCGCCGCGAGCCACGTGCACAGCGCGTCCACCTTGCCTCCGTAGTAGCCCGCGAGCAGCCCGAGCAGCGCGCCGAAGGGCACGGCGATGACCGAGGTCACGATGCCGACGTGGAACGCGATGCGCGCGCCCTGGATCAGGCGGCTGAAGACGTCGCGGCCGAGATTGTCCGTACCCATCAGCGCGAGCCGGCTTTCGCCCTGCGCGTCGGCAACGCGCGACAGCGGCGGCCGGTAGCGCTCGGCGAGGTTCACCGTGTTGTAGCCGGGCGTCTCGTCGCGCAGGCGGTAACGCGCCGCGGAGACCTCGCCCCACACCGCCGCGCAGAAGAAGACGGCGATAACGGCGAGGCTGGCCCTGGCGCGGAGGCTGAGCGCCCCCAGGCGGGCCGCGCGGGTCTCGGGTCCGCTCATGCGATCGCCCTTTCCTCGGCCGCGCCCGCCGCCGGGTCGCCCTCTGCCGTCGGCAGCGGCGGCGCCTCCTCCGCCTGGCGCAGGCGCCGGTGCTCGAAGGCCATCAGCCCCGCGGCGAAGAGCATCCCGATCAGTTCGGAGACCGGAAACGCGAAGATGATGCCGTCGTAGCCGAACCAGACGGGCATCAGGACCATGAGCGGCAGCGCGAGGAAGATCTGGCGCACCGAGGAGATGAGCAGGGCCCTGCCCGCCTGCCCGGTGCCCTGGAAGTAGTGCGCGAAGAGCACGCAGACGCCGCCGAAGGGCAGCAGGCTCACGTAGCGGCGCAGCGTGTAGACGCCCAGCGACAGGGCGTCCCCCTCCGCGCCGAACATGCGGAAGACCGGTCGGGCGAACACCTCGAGTCCGAGGAACGGCACCATCAGCAGCAGCCACGCCAGCACGAGGGAGGTCAGGAAGATCCGGCGCACGCGCCGGTAGTGGCGCGCCCCCATGTTGTAGCCGACGAGCGGCTGCATCCCCATCGCGAAGCCGACCGTCGGCGTCATCGCCACGTGGTACACGGTCATCACGACGCCGAAGGAGGCCATCGCCGCGCCCAGCTCGTGGCCGCTGGGCTCGGCGTACTTCTGGATCATGTGGTTGCGGATCGACCAGTTCAGCGTCGCGGCGAAGTTGAAGATGAAGGGCGTCGCGCCGTTGACGACCACCTGCCAGACCAGCTTCGCGCGCAGCGCCATGTCCGCCATGCGGAAGCGGATCACGCTGCGGCGCGCGAAGAACGCCATCACGAGCGCGACCGACACCGCCTGCGAGATCACCGTCGCCGCCGCCGCGCCGCGCATTCCCAGGCCCAGGCCGCCCATGAAGAGCCAGTCGAGCAGGACGTTGAGGACGCCGCCGATGATCTGGGTCGTCATCGCGTACGTCGAGGAACCCTCCGCGCGGATGAGGTGGTTGTGCATCGTGAGCAGCGCGAACGGCGTCCCCAGCAGCAGCACCGACATGTAGTCCGCGGCCGGCGCCATCGCCATCGCCGGCGCGCCGAAGAGCGTCAGGACAGGTCGCAGGAAGGCCAGGCCGCACGTCACCAGCACGGCGGCGGCGATCAGGTCCAGCGTGATCCCCTGCGCGAAGACCCGGCTCGCCCCGGCGTAGTCGCGCCGGCCCAGGGCCAGCGAATAGAGAACGGCGCATCCGCGGCCGATGAGGATCGAGAAAGCGAAGATCAGGGTGTTGAATGGGATCGCGGCGTTCATGGCCGCGAGCCCGATCTCGCCGACGTAGTTGCCGATGAAGACGCGGTCGACGAACGTGTAGAGGCTGCTGGCGAGCAGTCCCACGAGCGCCGGGACCGAGAGCCGCAGCACGAGCGGCACGATCGGGTCGCTGCCGAGCCGCTCCGTCTCCCGCCGCCGCGATGCCGCCGCCGCGGCGCCGGGCATGTCCAGCGCCTCAGACATCGGCCTTCGCGTCCTCTTCCCCGGGCCCGCCCTCGGGCTCCGGGGCCTTCGGGGACTCGGGCTCGTGCATGCGCTTGACCTCGTTGACGAACTGGTCGACGTCCTCGAAGCGGCGGTAGACCGAGGCGAAGCGGACGTAGGCCACCTGGTCGAGCGCGGCGAGGCTGCGCATCACGCGCTCGCCGATGTCGCTGCTGGGCACCTCGAGCTCGTAGTCGCTCTCGATCTGCTCGATGATCTTGTCCACGAGCCATTCGATCTTCTGCAGCGTCACGGGCCGTTTCTGGCAGGCGCGCGTGATGCCGTTGAGCAGCTTCTGCCGCGAGAACTCCTCCAGCCGCCCGTCCTGCTTGAGCACCATCAGCGAGTCCCGGAGGATCTCCTCGTAGGTCGTGAAGCGGTGGCCGCATTGCAGGCAGACGCGGCGACGGCGGATGGCCACGCCGCCCCGGACGGAGCGGCTCTCCAGCACCTTGTCGTCTTCAGACCCGCATGACGCGCATCTCATCGCTTGAATCTCCAGAACGAAGGGAAGAACCCGTTCCTCCCCATGTCCCGGCATATCTTAGCCATACGCCCCGCGCTTGTCCAGAATCGATTGACGTACGGGAAAAAGTGGGGCGGAAAACGGGACTCGAACCCGCGACATTCAGAACCACAATCTGACGCTCTAACCAACTGAGCTATTTCCGCCATAGAAACGGGGATTACGATATCACAGCCCCGGACGAACTTGCAAGCCGAATAATTCAACCTGACGAGGCTGGCCTTCCGGCGACGTCCGGTGTATACTCCGGGGCCATGGACAAGCGCGAACCCGAAACCGTCAGCGCGCTCACGCGGCGCATCAAGACCACGTTGGAATCCTCCTTCCCGGAAGTATGGGTCGAGGGCGAACTCTCCAACTTCAGGATCATGTCCTCCGGGCATGCGTACTTCGTCTTGAAGGACGCCGCCGCGCAGATCTCCTGCGCCTTCTTCAGCATGGCGCGCCGGATGCCGCCGTTCGAGGTGAAGGACGGCGTGAAGGTGCGCATCGCCGGCGAGCTCTCGCTCTACGAGCAGCGCGGCACGTACCAGGTCGTGGTGCGCGCGATGGAGCGCGCCGGCCTGGGCGACCTGATGGCCCAGTTCGAGGCGCTGAAGAGGCGGCTCGACGCCGAGGGCCTCTTCGCGCAGGACCGCAAGCGACCGCTGCCGATGCTGCCGCGGCGGATCGGCATCGTCACCTCCCCCACCGGCGCGGCCATCCGCGACATGCTCAACGTGACGCGCCGCCGCTTCGCGGACCTCCACATCCTGATCGCCCCGGCCCGCGTCCAGGGCGCGGAGGCCGCGCCCGAGATCGTCGCCGCCCTCGAGCTGCTCAATGCGCTCCCGGATCCCCCCGACGTCATCATCGTGGGACGCGGCGGCGGCAGCATCGAGGACTTGTGGTGCTTCAACGACGAGTCCGTCGCGCGGGCGATCCACGCCTCCCGCGTCCCGGTGATCTCGGCCGTGGGGCACGAGATCGACTTCACGATCGCGGACTTCGTCGCGGATCTGCGGGCACCCACCCCCTCCGCGGCGGCGGAACTGGTCGTCGGCCGCAAGGCGGACTTCGAGGCCGCGGTGGCGGCGGCGGCGGACCGGCTGCGCGGCGCGATGCGCCGCCAGCTCGAACGGGCGCGCGCGCGACTCGATCTGGCGGCGGGCAGCCACGTCTTCCGCCAGCCGGAGTCGCTCGTGCGCCAGCACGCGCAGCGGCTCGACCTGCTGTCCCAGCGAATGGCGGCGCTGCTGACGGCGGCCGCGACGGCGGCGCGGCGGCGTCTGGACTCCGCCACGCCGCGCATGGCGCGCGCGACGCAGACGGGCGTGAACGACGCGAAGCTCGCAGTCGGGAGCCTGGACGCCGCGATGAGGCATGCCGCGAGGTCGGCTTCCTCGGAGGCGGGGCACCGGCTGGCCACGTTGAACGCGCGGCTCGAATCGGTCAATCCGATGGCGGTGCTCTCCCGCGGCTACGGACTGGTGCGGCTGGCGTCGGGGGCCGTCGTCACCCGCGCCGCGCAGGTCGCGCCTGGCGACGTGCTCGCGACGCGGATGCAGGACGGCGAGATCGCGTCGGTGGTCGCGGGCGGCGCGCGCCGCAAGCGATCAGTGAAATCCGAAACCTGTTACAACCAGCCGTCGTTGCTGTAGCGTCGCTTTCCCTTCTCCTTAGGGATCGTTCAGGGAAAACTCATACCGGCGTTTCCCGAAGGCCACATTTCAAGTTTCCAATTTCAAGCTTAAAATACACGCCCAAACATGGACTACCGCGCGAAGAGTTAATTTTTATTTTCCTCTTGCTTTTCGTCTGGAAAAAGAATAGTGTCCCCGTTGTCTTCTGAGTAAGAGGACATGTTTAAGCGCCCCCTTAACAAGGGCAAAGACAAGCAAAGCACAGGAACAAGTATGGATATCTACGTTGGCAACCTCGCCTACTCCACAACTGATGACTCGCTGAAGCAGCTCTTCGCTGAATTCGGCAACGTCACGTCAGCGCGCGTCTGCATTGACCGCATGTCCGGCCGCTCCAAGGGATTCGGCTTCGTCGAAATGCCTGACGCGAACGAGGCGCAAGCCGCGATTGCAGCGACCAACGGCAAAGAGGTTGACGGACGCGCGCTGCGCGTCAACGAATCCCAGCCCAAGCCCCGCGAGGAACGTCGCGGCGGTGGCGGGTTCGGCGGTGGCGAGCGTCGCGAGTCCCGCGGCGGCTCCCGCTGGTAGTTCGATCAGCCGAAAAGACATCGCAACGTAATCGAAGGTTGCGAGTCAGGGAAAGCATACGTCTTCTTAGTTGAATGCGCCGCGGTCCATACGATGGGCCCGGCAACCGTTGAGCGGATCACCTATGCCCAGGGGCCTCCTTCGGGGAGGCGCCAAGAAATGAAAAGCATCCCGGCGGAAGCCGGGGTGCTTTTTTTTGTGTGTGAGTATGCGGGGGTGTGGGTATGCCTGCGGAGGCCTTGCAGTACTTGCGCCCAGCATGCCACAGGGGGCATGCTGACAAGACTCACTGCCAACACTCACAGACCAGACTCACAGACCCAGCGTCACAGACCCAGCGTCACACGAAAAAGGCACCTGCTTTTCACAGGTGCCTTTTTGCGTAACGCTCCGTCGGCGAGTCAAGCGACTCGCCTCGGTAGGCTACCGGCGTCCGCGGAGGCGGCCGTGCTTGAGAAAGCCCTCGTAGTTGCGCATGACGAGGTAGGACTCGACCTGGCGCAGGGTGTCGAGGGCGACGCCGACGATGATGAGCAGCGAGGTGCCGCCGAAGAAGCCGGCGAGCAGGGGCGGGATGCCGATCAACTGGGAGAGGACGGTGGGGATGACCGCGATGACGATCAGGCCGACGGCGCCGATGAGGGTGACGCGCGTCATGGTCATGTCCAGGTACTCCGCAGTGGGCATGCCGGGGCGGATGCCGGGGATGTAGCTGTTGCCGCTCTTGAGCTCGTCCGCGATGCGCACGGCGTGGAACTGGGTGGCGACCCAGAAGAACGAGAAGAAGAGGATGAGCGCCGCGTAGAAGAGCATGAAGAGCCCGTGGCCTTCCTTGAGCTGGAAGCCGAAGTTGCGAAGCCAGGCCAACCAGGCGATGTCCTTGTCGATGCGGCTGAAAACCCAGCCAAGCGCCTGCAGGATCGGGCCAGCAAAGATGATGGGCATGACGCCGGCGTAGTTGACGCGCAGCGGCATGTAGGTGTTCTGGCCACCGACGGCGCGGTTGCCCACCGAGCGGCGCGCGGTGTGGATCGGGACGCGACGTACGCCCTGGGTCAGGGCGATGGTGCCGGCGAAAACGAAGAACGCGAGGCCGAGCAGCAAGGCGAGGTGGAAGACGTTGAATTCCGCCGACTGACCGCCCATCGGAATGAACTTGAGCACAGTCGCATACAGCGCCCCGGGGAGGCGGGCGATGATGTTGACCATGATGATGACGGAGGTGCCGTTGCCGATGCCGCGCTCGGTGATCTGCTCGCCGAGCCACATGGTGAGCATGGTGGCGGCGGTCATCGTGAGGACGGTGAGGATCTCAAAGGGAAGTCCGGGGAACAGCACGAGGCGTTCGACGCCGAGCGCGGCGGGATTCTCGAAAAGCTTCGCAAGGCCGAAGGACTGGCCAACGCAGAGCACGAGCGTCAGGTAGCGCGTGGTCTGGTTGAGCTTCTGCCGCCCGGTCTCGCCCTCGCGCGCCATCCGCTCGAGGGAGGGGATGATGGCGGTCATGAGCTGGATGATGATCGAGGCGGAGATGTAGGGCCAGATGCTCAGCGTGCCGACAGCGAGGTTGGAAAGCGCGCCACCGGTGAACAAGTCGAACGTGCCCATCACACCGCCGGCGGCGGAGTCGCTCGTCCGGGCGATGAGCGCTTTCAGGGCCGCGGCGTCGACGCCTGGCGTCGGGACGATCGAAAGCATGCGGCAGATGAACACGAGGCCAAGCGTAAAGAGGATCCGCGACCTGAGCTCCTTGATCTTCCAGATGTTGCTGAATGCGGACATGATGGACATTCCCGTGGGTGGGGTGAAAAGGGGGAGGCGCCCGGACCGCGCTCGAGCGGCACGGGCGCCCAGTGGGATCAGGCGACGACTTCGCAGGTGCCGCCGAGCGCTTCGATCTTGGCCTTGGCAGCCTCGCTGAAGGCGTTGGCCTTGACGACGAGATTTTTCGCCGTCAGCTCGCCCTTGGCGAGGATCTTGACACCGCCCTTTTCGCAGTTGCGG
>JAAZAI010000649.1 GCA_012514445.1 Lentisphaerota bacterium | reverse complement strand
TACGGCGAAGCGCCGGTCAAGCACGAGTGGCCCCAGCTCGAAGGGAGCGCGACCTGGGTGCCGCGCCTACTCGACTGGATCGAGGCACACGACTACCACCTCGCCGCCTGGGATTTCCACGACCGCGCGGGCCCCTGCCTCGTCCAGAACCAGCAGGATTACGCCCCCACCCCCTTCTGGGGAGCCTACGTGAAGGCGTTCCTGGAACGGACGCGCTGAAAGCGACGCGCCCGATCCGCCTGAATTGAAAACGACCCCCAAACCCAATATAGGAAGCCACCCATGAATACATCCCCGTCTGCAGCCCGCCCGTGGCTGCTTTTCCTTGCTGTCGTGGCGTTCGCCGCCTCCCAGACCTTCGCCGCGCCGATCGAAGCGCAGGACGCCCTGGTCGTGCGCGACGGCGTCCTCGAGACGAAAGCAGGGAAGCGCGTCGGCCTCTACGGCGTGAACATCTTCCAGTCGCACATGCACTGGGCGCGCCGCCAGGACCCCGAAGCGTACCGCACGGAGCTGGCGCATATCGCGGCGTCCGGCTTCAACGCCGTGCGCATGCCGCTGAACATGTCGTTCTTCATGCCGGCGCAGGGCGTGCTGCCCGACGATCCCCGCTACGCGGAGACGCTGGAAGCGCACAAGCTGCCGGCCGGCGCGATGGCGTTCTACGACGGACTCGTCGCCGAGGCGGCCCGGCTCGGCCTCTACGTGATCCCCGAATTCCACGAACTGCCCACGGACCCCTACCGCTGGTTCGCCGGCGGCGTCGAGCAGGACCGCGGCACCGGCAAGCCGGGCACCGCCGTCGCCTGGATGGCGAAGGCCGACGCGCAGAGCAAGCACCACCCCGATCTCGACCTCGCGCAAACCGAGGTGCCGAAGACCCTCGCCTTCCTCGCCCGCCACTGGCGGGGCGTGCCGAACATCGTCGGCATCGAAGTGCCCTGGAACGAACCCATCGGCGACATCACGCAGCCCGGCCCCTTCGCGGCGATCGTCAAGGCCTGCGCCGACGCCGTCAAGGCCGCCGACCCCGACCGCCTCGTTCTGCTCTGCACCGTGGACTGGGGCGCCATGGTCAACTACATGCCCGACGAATCGGTCTGGAAGATCCCGGACAACGTCGACATCCTCTTCCCCCACTTCTACCCCGGCATGCACAGCGGCAACTCCGGCGAAACCGGCACATGGTCGACGTCGATGGCGAGCTGGGCCTCGTGGCTGGCCGGCGCGGGACGCCCGGTGATGGTCGGCGAATACGGCACCGTCGAAATGCACCGGGCCGGCTATTGGAAGGGTGAACGCTCTGAGGCGCAGAAGGCCGCGACCTACGCCGCGTCCGTCGCGCAGTGGCAGGCACAGGGCGTCCAGGGCGTCTTCGCCTGGGCCTGGCAGGGCGGCGTGGATCGCGACGAAGCGACCGGACGCCTCAAGGACGGCGCCCACGTCCTGCCCCTGTGGTCCGAAGCCTTCCCGGCCATGAAGAACGAACCGCTCCCCAAGGCGCGCCTGGCGATCGTCTGCGCGCCGTCGATGCGAGCGGCCTACGGCTCGCGGCAGGATCTCTGGCGGATCGCCGACGCGCTGCTCGATGCACAGCTCACGCCGTTTGCGACGGTCTTCGACTCGCAGATGAAAGCGCAATCCGGCGTGCTGGCCCGCTATGAGGACGTCTGGGTGATCACGAACGCGCTGGCTGAAGGCGTTCTCGAACAGGTCCGCGCCTCGGGCAGGCGCGTCAGAGAATTCGACCGCAAGCTCGACGGCCTCGACGACGCCGTCGCGGCACTTCGCCCGCCCCGTCCCTCGCGTCTTCCCGCCAACGTGCTCGCGGCCGTCGGCGACACCTCGGTGGCGCTCTTCGAGCGCAAGGGCAAGGGCGGCACCGTGCGCCTGCACGCCCTGCCCGCCATGGCGAAAGGCCAAGGGCGCCTCGTCGCCGACGACGGACGCGAGATCGCCGCCGGCTCGGCCGACGCCATGCGTTCCGAAGGCTACGCCATCCCCCTCGCCCCCTGGAGCGCCACGCGCCTGAATTGGGCTCCTGACGCGGCCGCTAGCCGCCAGCCCGATTGAGTCGCTAGCCCCTCCGTCCCCTTTGGTGCGCT
>JAAZAI010000013.1 GCA_012514445.1 Lentisphaerota bacterium | reverse complement strand
CGGCGGCACAGGCCGCCTTGAGAAGGACAAGACTGGTGGCGAAATCGGGGTCGCCGGCCGTCAGGAAGGCGATGAGCGCCTTGCGCTTGGCGGCGGCCAGGTTCTGAAAAGTCTGATCGATGCGGTTCATGGCGGTTTCCTGTTTTTTCGCGAGGGTCGATGAGGTCGATGGAGCGGCGAAGCGATGCCCTCGACTATCTCGATGGGCTCGATTCCCTCGTCATATACGCGGTAATGTGGTCGAGGTCCTTGTCCCCGCGTCCGGAGAGGCAGACGAGGATCGCCTCTCCGCGGGGCCGCCGCCGGGCCTCGCGGATCGCGGCGGCGAGGGCGTGCGCGCTCTCGAGCGCCGGAATGATCCCCTCGAACGTGCAGAGGAGCTGGAAGGCCTCGACGGCCTCGCGGTCGGTCACGCCCGTGTAGCGCACCCGCCCGAGGTCGTGCAGCAGCGCATGCTCGGGGCCCACGCCCGGATAGTCGAGACCCGCCGAGATCGACCAGGCCTCGTGGATCTGACCCTCGTCGCTCTGCAGCAGGTAGGTCATGGCGCCGTGAAGCGTCCCCGGGGAGCCGCCGCTGATCGAGGCGGCATGGCGCGGCGTGTCCAGCCCCTCGCCGGCGGCCTCGGCCCCGAGCATGGCGCAGGGATCGGCCAGGAAGGGGTAGAACAGCCCCATGGCGTTGCTGCCGCCACCGACGCAGGCGACGAGCAGGTCGGGCAGACGCCCGGTCTGCTCGATCATCTGGCGCCGCGCCTCGTCGCCGATGACCCGCTGCAGGTCGCGGACCATGACCGGATAGGGGTGCGGTCCCGAGACGGTGCCGATGACGTAGTAGGTGTCCTCGACCTCGGCGACCCAGTCGCGCAGGGCCTCGTTCATGGCGTCCTTGAGGGTGGCGGTTCCCGAGGCGACCGGCACGACTTCGGCTCCGAGCAGCCGCATCCGCAGGACGTTGGGCGCCTGGCGGCGGACATCCTCGGCCCCCATGAAGACCTTGCAGGACATCCCGAGGCGGGCGGCGATGGTCGCGGTGGCGACACCGTGTTGTCCGGCCCCCGTCTCGGCGATCACCTTGCGCTTGCCCATGCGGCACGCGAGGAGTCCCTGCCCGACGACGTTGTTGATCTTGTGGGCGCCGGTGTGGGTGCAGTCCTCGCGCTTGAGGTAGATCTGCGCGCCGCCGACGTGCTCGGAGAGGCGCTTCGCGTGGTCGACGGGCGTGGGCCGCGCGGCGTAGTGCTCGAGCATGTCGCGGAACTCGCGGTCGAAGGCGGGATCGTTCGCGGCCTCGGCGTAGGCGGCGGCGAGCTTGTCGAGCGCGACGATGAGCGTCTCGCCGACGTAGCGTCCGCCGTACGGGCCGAAGTGGCCGGAGGCGTCGGGATGGGAGCCAATGAGTTTTTTCATAGAGGGGTGGGGAGGGTTCAGGAGTGCGTGAGTGCGTGAGAGCGTGAGTGCGTGAGTTGGGAACTGGGGGCAGGGTTCAGGAAACAACTTTGTCGCGAGATTTGTAGATTGGTGGACTTGCGCCAAGAGATTCGCAGGGATAGGACAGGGGGATTAAGATTAAGATTAAGATTGGGATTACGATTAGGATAGGATTAGGATTGGGATTGGGAATCAGATCCGACAAAGCTCACGACAATCTCGCGACAAAGTTAACTCTCCTACACTCCCAAACTCCCATACGCACAGACTCTCTCACTCATGATGCGGCCCGGCGCCGCGCGTGGGCGCTGCGCAGGAGTTGTTCGGTGGTGTCCCAGCCGATGCAGGCATCGGTCACCGACACGCGAGGATTGAGGGTGGAGAGGTCCTGGGGGATCGGCTGGGAGCCGGGTTCGAGGTTGCTCTCGAGCATGAAGCCGCGGATGGCGCCGTTGCCGCGTTCGAGCTGGCCGAGGATGTCGTCGAGGACGACGGCCTGGCGCTCCGGCTTCTTGGCGGAGTTGGCGTGGCTGCAGTCCACGATGATGGCGCGCGGCAGGTGCTTGGCTTCGAGTCGCGCCGCGCAGTCGCGGAGGGTGGCTTCGTCGTAGTTGGGCGTCCTTCCGCCGCGCAGCACGAGATGCGGGTGCGGATTTCCGGTGGTGCTGAAGACGGCGGGGAGGCCGTCGGCCGTGACGCCGAGGAAGTGGTGCGGCCCGAGCGCGGACTGCATCCCGTTGAGCGCGGTGTCGATGGAGCCGTCCGTGCCGTTCTTGAACCCCACGGGCATGGAGGAGCCGCTGGCCAGCTCGCGGTGCGTCTGCGCTTCGGCGGTGCGCGCGCCGATCGCGGCCCACGAGACGAGGTCGCCGATGTACTGCGGGATGAGCGTGTCGAGCAGTTCCGTGCCGGCGGGCAGGCCGATTTCGGCGACGCGCAGCAAAAACCGGCGCGCCATGCGCAGGCCCTCCTCGATGCGGAAGGTGTCGTTCATGTAGGGGTCGTTGATGAGCCCCTTCCACCCGAGCACGGAGCGTGGCTTTTCGAAGTAGACGCGCATCACGACGACGATCTCGTCGGCGATCTCGTCGGCGAGCGCCTTGAGCTTCAGCGCGTACTCCTCGGCGGCTTCGAGGTTGTGGATCGAGCAGGGGCCGACGATGGCGAGCAGGCGCGGATCCTCGTGGTCGAGAATGCGCTCGATCGTCTCGCGGCCCTTGAGCACGGTCTGCATCGTGCGGGCGGTCTGCGGCAGCGCGGCGTGGATTTCACGCGGCGTCGCGAGCAGCTCGGCGGATTCGACGTGGATGTTTTCGAGAAGTGACATGGGGGAGTGGGGAGTGGAATTTTTGTCTATGACGTTGTTTTAACAAACATTGTCGTGAGCTTTGTCGCGAGCTTTGTCGAAACTCGAAACTGGAAACTGGAAACTTGGTCCTTCGGGGAGAATGCTTGAGGGTGATGAGCGGATACGAGGAGAGCAAATGTGGGAGTCAGTGTAGCAGAGAAATGCCGATTCTGTGCGGTGAAAATGGGGGCGACAAAGTTCGCGACAAAGCTTGCGACAAAGAACTTCACATGTAAAGCTCCAAAGCGGTCGAAATGATTCGCCCCTACGGGATCGACATCCAAAATGTCGTATTGGCGGAACGCAGTCCGGTCGCGGCCGCCGCGAGGCGTTCGAGCGCGGCGGGGTCTTTGACGCCCGGCGCGAGCTCGACGCCCGAGCTGATGTCGCAGGCGACCGCGCGCGACTGCTTGACGGCCTCGCGGAGATTCTCCGGCGTGAGGCCGCCGGCGATGCCGACGGGGTCGCCGACCTCGCGGGCCTCGGCCCAGTTCCAGGCCGCGCCGTTGCCGCCGGGCAGCGGACCGCGTCCGCATTCGAGCAAAATGGAGGTCTGCGGCATGAGGGTGTCGATGCACAGGCGGGCTTCGGCCGCCGAACGCGCGACCTTGACGACTTGATAGCCGGTCGCCTGAAGCTCGGTCACGGTCGATTCCGTCTCGTGGCCGTGAAGCTGGATCGTCGTGAGCGCGGCGGCCTCGGCGATGGCGAGGATCGTCTCGAGCGGCTCGTCCACGAAGACGCCGACCGGAGACATCGTCGGTGGCAGGGTATCGACAATGGCGCGCGCCGCCTGCGGGCTGATGTTGCGCGGGCTGGCGCGGTGGAAGACGAAGCCGATGGCCCCGAAGCCGAGCGCGGCGCATCGCGCGGCGTCCTCGCAACGCGTGATGCCGCAGACCTTGATGCTTCGGATGAACCCGGGTTTACGCATGGGACACCTCGCAGGCGCGCATCTCGCGGAGGAGCGCGGCGGGATCGGCGCTGCGCACGAGCGCCTCGCCGACGAGGAAGCGGGAGAGGCCGCGCGCGGCCAGGGCGGCGACGTCCGCGGCGGAGGCGACGCCGCTGAGCGCCATGGCGATGGCGGGCGGCGCGATGCGGCGGGCGAGGGTGGTGGCGTTCGAGAGATCGGTGGCGAACGTGCCGAGATCGCGGTTGTTGATGCCGATCAGCGTAGCGCCGGCCGCGAGGGCCCGGTCGAGGTCGGCGTCGTCGAAGACCTCCACGAGCGCGTCGAGGCCGTTGTCGCGGGTCAAGGCGAGCAGCGCGCGAAGTTGCGCGTCGTCGAGGATTCGCACGATCAGGAGGATCGCGTCCGCGCCGATGGCGCGGGATTCGTGGATCTGGTAGGGGTCGACGATGAAATCCTTGCGCAGCACGGGAATCGAGACGGCGTCCCGGGCGGTCTGGAGATCGTGGATCGAACCCTTGAAGAAGGCGGGTTCGGTGAGCACGGAGAGGGCGGTCGCGCCGCCGGCTTCGTAGGCCGCGGCGACGGTGCTCGGATCGAGATCCGGCGCGAGGTCGCCTTTGGAGGGCGAGGCGCGCTTGATCTCGGCGACGACGCGCACGCCCTCGGCGCGCAGAGCAGCCTCGAAGCCGCGGAACGGCGTCGTGCGCGCGGCGCCGCGCCGCCGCATCTCCGCTTCGGAGCAGGCGGCCTTCGCCCGCGCCAGTTGGCGGGATTTTTCCTGGAGGATGACATCGAGAAAGTTCATCGGGGGGAAGGGAGGGTTCAGGGTTCAGGGTTGCAGAATTACTTTGTCGTGAGCTTTGTCGCGAGCATTGTCGAATCGACGCCTTGCTCATATGCTCCGCAAGTCCTCCTCAGGGAACAGCCGTCTTTTGTGCGGCGTTGCTTGCCATGAGTCTGTCGAAGGGCCGCGTCGGTAACAGCGCCGGCGACAAAGTATCAACCCGGCTACGACGGGTTGCCCGAAAACGGCAATACATTGCCGTCCTCCACAGCGTTGCGCGCTCTGGGGCGAATGGCTGCGCCATTCGAACGGGCGACGCGTCGTAGCCGCGTCGGTACTGCTGCCGAGGCTCCGCGCTCCCGGGTTCAGCAGGCCGAATGATTGACCGGCGGAATTCACAACAAAACCTCCTACGTTCTCCGTTTCAAGTTTCGACAAAGCGACAAAGTTGCCTGACCCCTGACTCCTCTTTCCGGTCTACATCTTACTATATTCGATCAGCTTCTGGAGCTTTTCGTAGGCGGTGCCGGAGTCGATGGCGGCGGCGGACTGGGCGATGCCGTCGGCGAGGGAGGCGACGCGGTTGGCGGCGAGCAGGGAGGCGGCGCTGTTGATGAGCACGATGTCGCGCTTGGGGCCGGTGATCTTGCCGGTCAGGATGCCGCGCGTGATCTCGGCGTTTTCGGGCGGATCGCCGCCCGCGAGGTCGGCGTTCGTGCAGGGATCGCCGAAGTAGACCGAGGGGTCGATGTCGTAGGTGCGGATCACGCCGTCCTTGAGCTCCGAGCAGCGCGTGGGGCCGGTGAGCGTGATCTCGTCCATGCCGTCGGAGCCGTGGACGACGAGGACGCGGCGGGAGCCGAGGCGCTGGAGGACGTGGGCGAAGGCCTCGGTGAGGTCGGGGGCGAAGACGCCGATGAGCTGGCAGGGCGCGCCGGCGGGGTTTGTGAGCGGGCCGAGGAGGTTGAAAAGCGTGCGCACCCCGAGTTCCCTGCGGACGGGCCCGGCGTGGCGCATGGCCTGGTGGAAGGTCGGCGCGAAGAGGAAGGCGATGCCGATTTCGTTGAGTGCCTGCTCCATGATCTCGGGATCGGCCTTGAGGTTCAGCCCCAGGGCCTCGAGGCAGTCGGCGCTGCCGCTGCGGCCCGAGCTGGCGCGGTTGCCGTGCTTGGCGACGGTCGCGCCGGCGCCGGCGGCGACGAAGGCGACCGTGGTGGAGATGTTGAACGTCATGCCGCCATCCCCGCCCGTGCCGACAGTGTCGAGCGTGTCGGGCTGGAGCGACTGGACGCGCCGCGCGGCGGCGCGCATGGCGGCGGCGCCGCCGCAGATCTCGGCGACGGCGACGCCCTTGGCCTGGAGCAACGCGAGAAACGCGCCCATCTGCGCGGGCGTCATCGTGCCGGCGAGAATGGCGGAGACGGCGTCGAAGGTTTCGGTTTCGGTCAGATCCTGGCGGGCGATGAGCTTGTTGAGGAGTGTTTTCATGACAGGTGTCAGGGGCTAGGTGCTAGGG
This sequence comes from Lentisphaerota bacterium, assembly GCA_012514445.1. Classification (GTDB taxonomy): domain Bacteria; phylum Verrucomicrobiota; class Kiritimatiellia; order RFP12; family UBA3636; genus JAAZAI01. The sequence goes on along the minus strand of JAAZAI010000013.1, from coordinate 11,717 downwards.
GCTAGGGGGCGGGAAACTTGAAATTTGAAACTGGAAACTTGAAATTCGAAATTTGGACCTCAGGAACTTTGTCGCTTTGTCGATTCATATTCTTAATCCTAATCTTAATCTTAATCGTAATCGTAATCGAGCAATGGTGTGAGTCAGCATGGCCGAGTTTCCAGTTTCAAATTTCCAGTTTCAAATTTCCAGTTTCAAATTTCCAGTTTCCAGTTTCAAATTTCCAGTTTCAAATTTCGAATTTCAAGTTTCAAATTTCATTCGGAGCGCGGGGACGCGCTCCGAATGAAATTGCGCAGGATGCGTTTGCCCACGGGAGTCATGATGGATTCGGGGTGGAACTGGATGCCCTCGACGGGCAGTTCGCGGTGGCGGATGCCCATGATCTCGCCGTCTTCGGCGCGCGCGGAGATGGTGAGCATGTCGGGCAGGGAGGCTTCGTCGATGGCGAGCGAATGGTAGCGCATGGCCTTGAAGGGCGAGCTGCCGAGGCCCTTGAAGACGCCTTCGCCGTCGCAGGAGATGTCGGAGGTCTTGCCGTGCATGAGACGCTTGGCGTGGACGATGGCGGCGCCGTAGCAGGCGCCGATCGCCTGGTGTCCCAGGCAGATTCCGAGAATCGGGATCTTGCCGGCGAATTCCTGGATGGCGTCCATCGAGATCCCGGCGTCCTCGGGGCGTCCGGGCCCGGGGGAGATGACGAGCGCGTCGGGCTTGCGGGCGACGAGTTCGGGGATGGTGGCGGCGTCGTTGCGCAGCACGCAGACGTCGCCCGACATTTCGCGGAGGATCTGGACGACGTTGTAGGTGAAGGAGTCGTAGTTGTCGATCATGAGGATCATGGCGGTGGTTCTCCGGGTGGGTTCAGCGGGCGGGGGCGGCGGCTTCCTGGACCTGCTTGAGCAGTTCGAGGGCGCGAGCCATGCCCTTGGCCTTGTTGACGGTTTCGAGGTGTTCGGAGGCGGGGTCGGAATCGGCGACGATGCCGGCGCCGGCGCGGATCGTGAGTCGCTTGTGCTCGACGATGGCGGTGCGGATGCAGATGGCGAAGTCCATGTTGCCGTCGAACGAGAAGTAGCCGCAGGCGCCGCCGTAGGCGCCGCGCGGCTCGGTTTCGAGCTCGGCGATGATCTCCATCGCGCGGATCTTGGGCGCGCCGCTGAGCGTGCCGGCGGGGAAGGACGCCTGGAAGAGGTCGAAGGCGTCGCGCGCCGGTTCGAGTTCGCCGACGACGTTGGAGACGAGGTGCATCACGTGCGAGTAGCGCTCGACGAACATCAGGTCGGTGACCTGCACGGTGCCCGGCAGGGAGACGCGGCCGAGTTCGTTGCGGGCGAGGTCGACGAGCATCAGGTGCTCGGCGCGCTCCTTTTCGTCCTGGAGCAGCGAGTCGGCCAGCTTGCGGTCCTCCTGCTCCGTCTTGCCGCGCGGGCGAGTGCCGGCGATGGGGCGGAGGGTCGCGGTGCGGTTGTCGAGGCGGATGAGCGTCTCGGGGGAGGAGCCGATGAGCGTGCAGCCATGGCACTTGAAGAAGAACAGGTAGGGCGAGGGGTTGACGAAGCGCTGGGCGCGGTAGAGACTGACGAGGTCGTCGGGCGCGGGGCCGACGAACGACTGCGACACGACGCACTGGATGATGTCCCCCTCGAGGATGTGCTCCTTGACCTTCGCGACCATCTCCATGTAGTGCTCGGGCGGGTTCACGGCCTCGGGCAGGACGATGGGCGCGCGGTTGGCGTCGGCGAAATCCGGCGCATGGCGTTCGAGATCGCGCAGGAGCGCGGCGACCCGGGCCTTGGCGTCGGCGTAGAGCGCCTCGGGGGCAGCGTCGTCGCGGAAGGCGAGGGCCATGACGGAGAGGGTGTGCTTGACGTTGTCGAAGACGAGCAGGTTGTCCGGGATCATCATCTCCGCGAGCGGGCGGTCCGCGGGGAGGTGGCTGGGCACGCGCGTCTCGAAGAAGTGCGCCATCTCGTAGGCGATGTAGCCGACGAGTCCGCCGCAGAAGCGGGGGATGCCGGGGATCTCCGCAAGCTGGTAGGGCGCGAGGAGGGTGCGCAGCACGGCCATGGGGCTTCCCTGGTGGGGGATGCGCCTCTCGCGGATGCCTTCGCGGACGATGACGTCCTGCTGGAAGACGGTGACGACGGCGCGGGCGGAGGTGCCCATGAAGCTGTACCGGCCCCACCGTTCGCCGCCGTCGGCGGATTCGAAGAGGAACATGTTGGGGCAGGCGTCGGCGAAGCGGGCGAGCACGGAGACGGGCGTTTCGGTGTCGGCGAGGATGCGCACGCCGACGGGGATGACGGACGCGGTCTTGAGGCGTTCGGCGAACTCGGCTTGCGTGGGGAATGATTCGAGGATCATGGCGTGTTCCTTGGGTTGTGGCGAGTGAAGAGGATAGGGATTTTGATATAACAAAGCACCGGCGCGACTGCTGCTGAGTCATCGCCGGTGTCGAGCGGAGTGCGGTGCTGCTTATGGCAGAATCACGACGCGCGGGACGGGCGATGGGGGCTTTTGCGCCACCATCCTCCGAAGAAGAACATTGCCGTCGTGTTTGTCGTTTTCATGGGTTGCCGTTGTTGAAATCGCCTGTGTGGCGCTTCGATGTGTTTCTTTATACAGAAACGACGCGCAAAAGTCAATAGGCAATTTATTACTGCTCCTGCCGGGCTCCTGTCGCGGGCGTTGCACCCGGCCGCCCGGAACGCCGACGGACTACGTCCCGCCGGAATGCCGAACCGAGGAGCGGACGATCGTCGTCGGGCCGACGGGGCGCTGCCGCAAGTGCATGCATGCGTTCGAGTCGATCGGCGATGTCCGCGGACTTTACGCCTAGGGTTCGCCCGACCGTAATATCGAAGTTTCTTCGAGATTACGGCTTCACCCCACTTTGTCCATGGTGCGAACGACGACCGTAATATCGAAGGTTTCTTCGAGATTACGGACATGGGGAGGGACGGCGGCCTCGCCGTCCGCGCAGGGTCGCGAGGCCGCGTAAGCGTCCCTGTCACAGTTTCGAAACTGTGACAATCGGGGTTCCTGTCGTTTTTGCCGAGCAAGAGGCGGAGAATGTTGAATTGACGGTGAGAGGGGGCTACAGTCATGTGTGGCTTGAAGTGAACGGCTTTGCCATTCGGCCGGGCGACGCATCGTAGCCGCGTCGGTACTGCCGAGGCGGATGCGCGCATCCGAATGGCGGCTTCCTGCTCCGCCAAGGCTACGCAGGATAAACCGCCGGGCTTGTCCTGCGTAGCCGCAGGCGGAGCAGGAACGGTTTCGCCCCAACTGCTAGCAGTGCGAGTGGCGATTTATTCTTGAAGTCGTCTTCAAAAATTTTTTTCGAGATTACCGTGAGGGATGTCGCTCGAGCGCGGGGCAATGTTTGTAGTGGCGCCGTGAGGCGCTGGCGCGAAAATGCCCTCACGGGCACACTACAAACGTAGGAGCAGTCCGATATTACGGCGTGTGGTGGGCGGTTCACGTATGCTTTTCGCAATGAACCCGGGCGGGGAAATTGCAGAAGGATCGGATGCGGCAGGCGTCGCACTTCGGGCGTCGCGGTGTGCAGCAGCGCTGGCCGTGGGAGACGAAGCAGGCGTTCCAAGTCGTCCAGACGTCTTCGGGCAGGAGGCGCCGCAGCGCCATCTCGGTTTTGAGCGGCGTCTTCGTCTTGACGAGGCCGAGGCGGTTCGTGATGCGGTGCACGTGGATGTCGACGCAGATCGCGGGCTTTTCAAACGCGAGCGCCACGACGAGATTGGCCGTCTTCCGCCCGACGCCGGGCAGTTCGCAGAGCGCCTCGACCGTGTCGGGGATCGCGCCGCCGAAGCGGTCGCGGACGACGTCGGGCATGGCGTGGAGCGCCTTCGCCTTCTGGTGGTAGAAGCCGACGGGGAAGATGAGCCTCTCGATCTCCGGGAGGGTCAGGCGGCGCAAGTCGTCGAAGCCGCGCACGACGGGGAAAAGCTGGTCGCGGACGACGTGGGCGGTCGTCTGGTCGCGTGTGCGGGCGCTGAGCAGGGTGGCGACGAGGATCTTGAAAGGGTCGCGCCCCTGGGTCGCGATGAAGTCCACGATCGGCGCGGGGTTCGCGTGGAAGTCCTCCATCAGGATGCGATGGACTTCGCGGATGTCGGCGGGCTTCATTTCGCGGAATCCTCGTCGGCCTGCTGCGCGGCCGCCGCGCGCCGGAGCGCGGGCTCGAAGTTCTCGAGCGCCTCTTCGACGAGGGTGACGAGAAACGGGTTGTCGGTCGCGAGGCGGATCTTCTCCATTCCGATCATGCCCGCGATGTTCACATAGGGCTTTTCCACCTCCTTGCGGGCGAAGGTGAAGGAGCGGGCTGGCACGACGCCCTCGTCCACGAACGTCTGGAACACCTCCTGGATCTCGGCGGGCTTCAGATGAAGGCGGTCGGAGACGACCTCGTTCCAATGCGGGTGGTCGGTTTCACTGGAGAACGAGGACCAGACCTGCGGGCTGCGCCCGGTCTTGAACTGGATTTCGCCGGTTCCGAAGAAGGAGAGCCGGCAGGGGGAGGGGATGCGCGGGTCGTCCGGCCGCGGGAAGTAGCCGATTTCGAGCCAGTCGAGGGCGGAGATGTTCACCTCGAACTGGCGGTGGCGGAGACGGCCGTCCTGCTGCACGGGCGAGGCGCAGCCGCCGAGCAGGAGCAGGGCGCCGCAGACGAGGCAGGCTCGCAGGCGGATGTTGATCGAGGCGCGGGATTCCATGCCGCTTCCCGGATTTTGCTGCGGGGCCGTCAAATGCTTCCGTGTCATCATGTTCGATCCTCGTCCTGTGGAAACAGACTGCATCATGTCCTCGTTCGGGACTGTCGCTAGAATCCGGCGGCCTTGGCGGCGTCTTCGCGGATTTTGCGCAGGCGCGGATCTTCCTGCGGGTTCTCCGGAAGCGGCGGCGGGACCCAGGCGGGCGCGCGGTCGGGCACGACGACCTTGTCCGGGAGCGCCGAGCCGGGAGGGACCTGGGTCGCCGCGGGCCGCGGGGTTTGCGCGGCGGGGGCGGCGCCCTTCCTGCCCGGTTCGTGGGCTGGACGTCCGGGGGCGAGGGTGCCGAAGGCGTAGTCGCAGATGCCCTGGAAGATGCCCCGGGCGAGTCGTTCGCGGCCTTCGGCCGTGTTCAGGACCTTGCGGTCGCGCGGCGAGGAGATGAAGCCGCACTCCACGAGCGCGGCGGGCATCGACGCCTCGCGGAGCACGGCGAAGCGGGCGCGGCGCAGCCCGCGGTCGGCGAGCTTGGAGGTCTTCAGCGCGCGGCGCTGGATGGCGAAACCGAGCTGCATGTTGCGCACGTCGTTGCCGTTGCCGGTCTGCACGGCGGCGGAGGTCGCGCCGCCGTAAGTCGAGCTGGAGCCGGCCGGCGGCAGGATGAACGTCTCGAGACCGTATGCGCTGGCGTCGCCGTCGCCGGTGGCGTTGATGTGGATGCTGACGAAGACGTCCGCCTTCCACCTCGCGGCCATGAGCGTGCGTTCCTCGAGCAGAGGCGAGACCGTGTTGTCCTGGCGAGAGAGGCGTACGTCGAATCCCGTCTGGGTCAGGTAGGCGGCGAGCCGTTTCGCGATGTCCAGCACGACCTTGCTCTCGACCAGCTTGCGGTCCTGGGAGAGGGCGCCGGCATCGGCGCCGCCGTGCCCGGGGTCGATGAAGACGCGCACGGGCCTGCCTTCGACGAGGGGCTTGGGCGTGGCGTTGACGAGCGGGCAGACGGTGTTCTTGTAATCCAGGGGCGAGGGCCTGCCCTTGCGCGTCTTGGGGTCGAGCTCCGCCGGCTCGAGCAGGAAGACGCGCACGCCGTCGATGACGGCGGTCTGGTAGCCGTGCTTGAATTCCATCGTCCAGGGGCGCGGCTTGGCGGGGCGCGGCGGAGCCGCGAGCTGCGGAGGGCTCTCTTCTAGGTGGATGGGCGCGTTGGTGGAGGCGGTCTCTTGCGGACTCGCCTCGAGACCGGGGGGCGCGTTGGTGGCTGCCTCGGCGATGGCGACGTCGTTCGTCTCGGACGGGCAGCCGCCGTCGGGGGCGTCGGTGGTGGCGCAGCCGCCCAGCAGCAGGGCGGCGAGGAGGATCGACAGGAGGGTGAGGGAGGCGGGGCGGGGCGTGTCGAGCATGTCAGAGTCCCAGTTCGCCTTGCGCGGACGCCGGGAAGTCGAGCCCGAGGGTCTGCCAGGCCAGGGGCGTGGCGACCCGGCCTTTTTGCGTGCGTTTCAGATAGCCTTCCTGGATGAGGTAGGGTTCGTAGACCTCTTCGATCGTGTCGGATTCCTCGCCGACGGAGACGGCCAGCGAGCCGAGGCCGACGGGGCCGCCGTTGAACTTCACGATGATCGTCTCGAGGATGCGCTTGTCCATCTCGTCGAGCCCGGCGGCGTCGATGTCGAGCATGGTGAGCGCCTTGTCGGCGACGTCGCGGGTGATGTGGTTGTCGGCGCGGACCTGGGCGTAGTCGCGGACGCGGCGGAGGAGGTTGTTGGCGATGCGGGGGGTGCCGCGGGAGCGGCGCGCGATCTCGAGGGAGCCGTCGGCGTCGATGCCGACGTCGAGGAGCCTGGCGGAGCGGTGGACGATGCGTTCGAGTTCCTCGGCGACATAGTAGTTGAGGCGGGCGGCGATGCCGAAGCGCGAGCGCAGGGGGGCGGAGATGAGACCGGCTCGGGTGGTGGCGCCGACGAGGGTGAAGCGGGGGAGTTCGAGGCGGATGGAGCGGGCGTTGGCGCCCTGGTCGATCATGATGTCGATGACGAAGTCCTCCATGGCGGAATACAGGTACTCCTCCACGGTGCGCTGCATGCGGTGGATTTCGTCGATGAAGAGGACGTCGCCGCGGTTGAGCGAGGTGAGCAGGCCGGCGAGGTCGGCGGGCTTGTCGATGATCGGGCCGGAGGTGACCTTGACCTGGACGCCCATGGCCTCGCCGAGGATGTAGCACAGGGTGGTCTTGCCGAGGCCGGGGGGGCCGGAGAGCAGGACGTGGTCGAGGGGGTCGCCGCGCTGCCGGGCGGCTTCGACGCTGAGCAGGAGGCGTTCGCGCACCTTCTCCTGGCCGATGAAGTCGCCGAAGGACGACGGCCGGAGGCGGTTGTCGAGCGAGGCGTTGCGCTGGTTGAGCTCTTCGGTGACGGGTTTGGGCATGGCGGGGCGTCTGCGTTACGGGCGGAGCTTGGCGGCCTGTGGGGCGGCCGCGTCCGCGAAGGTGATGTGGCTGATGCAGCGGCGGAACTCCTCTTCGCCGCTGGCGAAGCGGACTTCGATGCGCACGTAGTAGACCGGCACGGCGCAGCGGTCGATGCGCGTCATGCGCACGGCGTCCTTCTCGGTCGTGACGACGGCGTCGGCGCCGAGGGACTGGGCCTCGTTGACGATGTCGATGACCTCCTGCTGGGAGAAGCGGTGGTGGTCGGCGTAGCGCCGGCGCTTGAGGAGGGTGGCTCCGAGCTCCTCGAGGGACTTTTCGAAGCTCTGGGGGGAGGCGATTCCCGAGAGCGCGACCACCTTCATGCCGCGGAGCTGCTCGAGGGGGTGATGTTCGCGCGAGAAGGCGCCGACGAGGGCGCAGGGTTCGTGGTTGCACTCCATGATGCCGGCGCCGGGGTTGAGCTCGCGGATGCGGCGGCGCAGTTCGTCGGTGTCGCCGTGGCGCGCCTTGGTGATGCAGATGAACTTGGCGCGGGCGATGTTGCGGGCGGGTTCGCGGAGGAAGCCGCGCGGGAGCACGTTGCCGTTGCCGAAGGGGTTGGTGCGGTCGACGAGCACGAGGTCGAGGCGGTGGAGCAGCTTCTGGTACTGGAAGCCGTCGTCGAGCAGCAGCGTGTCGCAGCCGAAGTGGCGGACGGCGTAGCGGCCGCTCTTCACGCGGTCCTGGTCGACCAGGACGACCACGTCGGGGAGGTTGGTCGCGAGCATGTACGGCTCGTCGCCGCTCATCTCGCTGTCGAGGAGCAGGCGGCGGCCGTCGGAGACGATGCGGGGCGGGGTGTGCGAGGCGCCGCCCTTGAAGACGTCGCCGAGCTTCTGGAGGGCGGTCTTCTCCTTCTTGCGGTAGCCGCGGCTGAGGATGGCCACCTTGCGGCCCTCGCGGCTGAGCTCCCGGGCGAGCATCTCGACCATGGGGGTCTTGCCGGTGCCGCCGACGGTCACGTTGCCCACGCTGATGACCTGGCAACCGAGCGGAAAGCGCCGGACGACGCCGGTTCGATAGAGGTAGAGGCGGAACTGGACCACCCAGCGGTAGACCACGGAAAGGCGCTTCAGCGCCCAGAGCATGAACTGGACCGGCCATTCATGCCCCTGGTCGTCGCCTTCGTACTGGATGAGGGGCAGGACGAAGCTTTCCGTCGCCTCCAATGACTTCCGCAAACTCATGTCGCAATTCGGTTTCCTAAAGTGACAACTATAGCGAAAAAGGGCCCTCGAAACAAGACGATACCTTTTCGTTCGGGCTTGACTCCGGTTCGCAAATGTTGGAAACTACCCCCTCGCAAGGCAGCAAACAGGTTTCGAACCGGAGTGGTCGCCGCCACCAGCCGAAACCGCCAGCCTTGAACCGCGGAGCACCCGCGGTGCAAATGATTCGAGCAAGGAAAGCGTTTCTGTCGCCACGCCGTTCACGTCGTGGCGAGCCTATGAGCTCAGATGCCAGTACCCAAGCGGTACGCCCGACGCGCCACCCTGGATTCGACAGGTCGTTGAATCTTTCGGCGCGCGCAAAGACTGCGGCGTTCTTCACGCTTCAGCAGAAAATGCAGGTCGCGGACCCCGCGACCCGGATCGGCGACGCAGACGATGGACTCAGCATCGTCGACGTCCGCGATTCACAATCACCCGAGTTCCAGCAGCTCTGGATGATCTACAACATCTCGTTTCCCGAAGACGAACGCCGTTCGTTCTTCGAGCACGAGCGGCTCCTCGACGATCCCCGTTTCCACTTCGGCGCCATCTGCGATGAAGGCGTCCCGGTCGGCCTCGTCTCCTACTGGGAGCTGCACGACATGCTCTTCGTCGAGCATCTCGCCATCGCCCCGGAACACCGCTCCGAAGGCTATGGCGGACGCGCTCTGGAGCACTTGCAGTACTATGCGGATCGCATGATCGTGCTGGACGTCGAGCCGGAGGACGACTCGCCGGACGCCGCGCGGCGCGTGCGCTTCTACGAACACCATGGCTTCCGCTACTGCCGGCGCTCCGTCGAGCTGCCGACCTACTGGTTCGCCAAGCCGGTCGTCTCGAACCTCATGGTCTGGGCGCCGAACAACGCCAAGCTCACGCAGAAGCAGATCATGCGGGTGATCCGCCGCGGCATCTACAATCTGGACGTGGCCGTCGCGAAGTAGGCCGGCGCCCCTCCTCGTTCGGTTTCGCTGGACGCGACGACGGGGCGGAGTGTAGACTCTGCCCCGACGAACCGACATCGCGGAGGAGCCCATGGGAAGACTTGAAGAACAGATCGCCGAACTCAAACGGCGGCGCAACGCCGTCATCCTCGCCCACAACTACGTGCAGGGCGAGGTGCAGGACGTCGCGGACTTCGTCGGCGACTCGCTGGAGCTGAGCATCAAGGCCAAGAACGCCGGCGCGCCGGTCATCGTCTTCTGCGGCGTCTCCTTCATGGCCGAGACGGCCAAGATCCTCTCGCCCGCCTCGACGGTGCTCCATCCGGTCCCCTCGGCCGGCTGCCCGATGGCGGACATGGCGCCGGCGGAGGCCGTGCGCCGGTACAAGGCGGAGCATCCGGACGCCGTGCTCGTGGCCTACGTGAACTCCACGGCCGCCGTGAAGGCCGAGGTGGACGTCTGCTGCACCTCCGGCAACGCCGAGCGCATCGTCGCCGCGATCCCCGCGGACAAGACGATCCTGTTTCTGCCCGACCAGAACCTCGGGGCGAACATCGCCCGCAAACTGGGACGCAAGCTCGAGCTGTGGCCGGGCTTCTGCCCGACGCACAACCGGATCATGCCGGAGGCCGCGCAACGGGTTCGCGAGGCGCACCCGGGCGCCGTGATGCTGGTGCATCCCGAATGCACGCCGGCGGTGGTGGACGTGGCGGACCACGCGCTGAGCACGGGCGGCATGCTCAAGTTCGTGCGCGAGTCGGACGCGCGCGCGTTCATCATCGGGACGGAATGCGGCATCCTGCACCGGATGCGCAAGGAGAACCCCGGCAAGGAGCTGATCCCGCTGGCGCCGCTGCCCACGTGCCCGAACATGAAGAAGCTCACCCTCGAAAGCATCGTCGATTCGCTGGAGTTCATGCAGTTCGAGGTCGACCTCGCCCCGGAGCTGATGGACCGCGCGCGCCTGCCAATCGAGCGCATGCTCGCGGGCTGACCGGCTCATCGCCCGTCGAGGCCATGCAGGCGCGCGTAGTGGAAGAGGTATTGCTGGGCGATCCCGGCGATGCCGCTTGAGCAGGCGGGGAGGCCGTCGGGGAAGAAGCGGGCGAGGGCGCGCCGGATCCAGACGTCGACGGGGCAGCAGTCGAAGCGCCCGAGGCCGTAGAGCAGCACGCAGTCCGCCACCTTCGGGCCGACGCCCCGGACGCCGAGGAGGCGCGCGCGGGCTTCCGGCACCGGAAGGGTCTTGAGCGCAGTCTCGTCGAGCCGCCCCGAGACCACTTGGCGCGCGGCGTCGAGGATGCCGGGGACGCGATAGCCCGCGCGCAGGCAGGCGAGATCGGATTCATCGAGCGCCGCGAGTCTCCCGGGGCTCGGGAACGCGAAGGCCGGCTCTCCCTCGAAATCCCCGCCGAGCGGGTCGCCGAAGGTCGCACAGAGGCGCGCGACGATGCCCTTCACGCGGGGGACGTTGTTGTTCTGCGTGAGGATGAAAGTGACGAGCGCCTCGAAGAACTCCTGACGCAGCACGCGAAGGCCGCGGGCGAAGCCGAGGCATTCTCGCAAGGCGGGATCTTCGGCGAGTCGCCGCCGGATGGCGCCGTAGTCGAGGTCGAGGGCGAAATACGCCCGCCAGAACGGACGCGCCGCGAGCGGCGCGCCTTCGATCGTCAGCCGTCCGCCTTTCAAGAAGGCCCGGACGACCTGGCGGGCGACGACGCCGACGTAGGCGCCATCCTCGCACCCGCGCCAGCGAAACGCCTGTCCGCCGTCGAGCGTCTCGGCGAGATCCAGCGGCGCGGCGCGCTCGAAGACGAGCGCGCCGCGGGATCTCGCCGCCGGAGGTCGGGTCGCGTCTTGCTTCATGGGGTTTCGGGGATGCGGCCAAGGCCGGAAAGATCGGCTGGGTTCGAGAGGGCTTTCATGTCGCCATCCTATCACATCCGTTCCAAACCGAGTAGCCCCGTGTTCCAGTCCACCGCAATCGATCGGCCGCCGGGGGAGGTCAGGTTCACGCGAGGGTTCCGGGAACAATCCCCGACCGCCCCCCTGCACCCGTGCTGGGATCGCGAGGCTCCGCACTCGCATATGTCTGCACGGCGGGTGCGGAGCCCCGCGTTCCCAGGGGATTCGGCGCGGCGGCGGCACTCGCGTGGGTTCCATGATCGGGTCGCCATTCTGGAGATCTTCCGGTTGACGTCGCGCCAGGATGCCGCACCCCCGGCTTCTGACCGATTACCAGTAGCCAAGGAGAAACCGCCGCTGCACCCAGGTGTTGTCCTGGTTGATGTTGGCGAGTCGCTATTTCACGGCATAGATCGCACTCTGCCACTTGCCGAGCGTGACGGGAAATCCTTCGCGG